>JBFLYJ010000099.1:0-9134 GCA_040756635.1 Nitrospirota bacterium | reverse complement strand
GCGATATTTGAAATATGGTACAACGCGGGCTCCATTAATGAGCCGATCGGCAAAACAGGTATGAGTCATGTGCTTGAGCACATGATGTTCAAGGGCACGCCGAAGTACGGCAACAAAGTGTTTTCAAAGATCATCAGCAAGGCCGGGGGCATAGACAATGCCGGGACCAGCCGCGACTATGCCTATTACTTTCAGAAACTCGCTCCTGACAGACTCTACCTTTCGATTGAAATGGAGGCCGACCGGATGCGTAACCTTATCATGGACAAGGGTGATTTCCTTTCTGAAAGGGACGTTGTCATGGAGGAGCGGAGGATGCGCTATGAAGATGATCCGCAAAACCTTTTATTTGAAGAGGTGGTGTCCACTGCCTTCAGGAACAATCCTTATCGATGGCCTGTGATCGGCTGGATGGAGGACCTGAAGAACCTCACCCGGGATGATCTGATGAATTACTACCGGAAATATTATGTACCGAACAATGCGTTTATAGTCATAGCGGGTAATGTCGATGTAAATTCTGTAATGACAAAGATAAGGGATGAGTTCGGTGCGATACCGAAGGGACCTGAGATCAAGAAGCTGAACTTGCAGGAACCTGTCCAGAGGGGTGAAAAGAGGGTGTTTATTAAAAAGGAGGCGGAACTTCCTTATGTCATCAGCGCGTACAAGACCCCTAATGTGCTTGATGAAGACAGCTGCGCGCTTGACGTGCTTGCCGGTGTACTGTCAGGCGGAAAGAGCGGTCGCATATACAGAAGCCTCGTTGATGAAAAGCGCATAGCGCTTTCGGCCGGGGCCGGTTACAGCAATTTCAATAAATACCCGTTTCTGTTTTATCTCGAAGGAACACCTTTGCCGGGGAAAAATATAGAGGAAATCGAAAACGCCCTTTATGACGAGGTCGGGAAAATAAAAGACGAGCCTCCTTCTGAAAGAGAAGTGCAGAAGGTGAAGAACCAGATAGAGGCGGACTTTATAATGCAGCAGGATTCGGTCTATTCACAGGCGATGCTGCTGGCCGAATTCGAGATGCTCGGCGACTGGAGGCTTAAAGACAGGTATCTCGAAGGCCTGAGAAAGGTCACCCCTGATGATGTGCAGAGGGTGGCATCAAAGTATCTGGTCGATGACCAGAGAACGGTCGGTATATTAATCCCCTTAAAGAAAGAAGAGAACGGCAAGTGAGTAATGGAAAGCCAATAAAAGCAGTAAGAAGTCATGAGTCAGAAGATATGAAATTAAGAAGATGGGAAGTTAAGCTCAACATCTCATCTTCTCAACTTCTTAAGCTCCTTCTTTTACTGTTCACTGTTCACTGCTCACTATTCACTTCCGCTTACGCTCTTGACGTCAAGCGCCAGGTGCTGGATAACGGGCTTACTCTGCTGGTCGTGGAACGGCATAATGTGCCTGTTGTGAAGGTCTCGATCGGCTTCGACGCGGGCAATCTGCATGAGCCCGTGGACAAGGCAGGGCTTGCGGGTCTTACCGCCGGTCTTCTGACAGAGGGGACCTCAAACAGGACTTCACAGCAGATCAGCGAAGAAATAGATTTTGTCGGCGGCTCTATCGGCGCCTCCGGGGGCGGGGACTATGTGACCGCGAGTCTGTCCGTTTTGAAGAAGGACGTCAATCTTGGGTTTGAACTGCTTTCGGACATTATTCTTAATCCCTCTTTCCCCGAACAGGAGATGATGAAAAAGAAAGAACGCATCAAGGGCGGACTTCGGTCACGGGAAGATGATCCGGGGTACATATCGTCAAGGGAATTCAAAAAAGCCGTATTCGGAGACCATCCCTACGGCAGGCTGATTACCGGCACTGTCGAGACCATCGACTCGATAACAAGGGAGGATCTCGTTGCGTTTCACTCAAAATACTATGTTCCTGATAACGCGGTCATGGCCGTTGTCGGTGATATAACTGTTGATGAAGTTGAAAAACTGATTCAGAATTATCTCGGCGGCTGGCACCGGGGGAAATCTTCAACGGCTCCCCTTCAGAAGATGAATATCGCAAAGGAAAGAAAGACCATTTTAATAGACAAGGACCTCACACAGGCCAATATCATCCTCGGACACGCGGGAGTAAGCCGGGACGACCCTGACTACTACGCGGTATCGGTAATGAATTACATCCTCGGCGGCGGGGGCTTTTCATCAAGGCTTATGCAGAACATAAGAGACGATAAAGGTCTCGTGTATGATATACACAGTTATTTCGCCGCTGATAAATACGGAGGAAGTTTCGAGGTGGAACTGCAGACCAAGAACGAATCGGCCAATACCGCAATAGAAGAGGTACTGAAGGAAATCATGCATATCAGAAACTCTCCTGTTGCAGAAGAGGAACTGGCTGACGCTAAGTCTTTTCTCACCGGCAGTTTTCCAATGAGAATCGAGACAGGCGCGCGCATCGCCGGATTTCTCGTGGCTGTGGAATATTACGGATTAGGGAGTGACTATATCGATAACTATCCGGGATACATAAACAGTGTGACCCGTGAGGAAGTACAAAGGGTAGCGGACAAATATCTGGACCCGGAAAATTATGTCCTTGTAATTGTCGCGGACCAGGGAAAGGCACATCTGAAAGACGAATACAAATAGCGGCCGCGTGTACTGTATCCTTTGCATGTGGTCCGGCCAAATCCTCCGAATATAGCAGCAGGAACATCAGAGATTCTCCTCCATAGTTTCAATTTTTTATCATAAGTGTCCGGTTAAATTTAATTAGAGTAGGTCCGGACATGCGTACTGAAAATATTTATGGCAATACCTTGGTGAATGTATAATAATGCAAGGCAGGCATGATACAGTATTTTCGTCTCATTCTCGTCCCGCATCCTGCGGTACTCCGAGGCTTTTGCCTGTTCAGACCTCCTGTCTTCACTCCCGGCAAAAAAATCCGCTCAAATACTGTATCATGCCTGCAGTCTCTTGTTGAATAAAGGTAATAAAATAAGCCATCAAAGTAATTCCTGAGATCATATTGCATCATAAATATTATTAAGCATGTATGTCCGCTTCAAATATTTACCGGACACGTGTGATTTTTTATCTTTTCTGTTTAATTTTAATGCACATTGATAAAATAGCTTATTATCATTAAGGAACATTTTCCGGTTCATGTTTGTCTAATATGAATGAAACCATGAGAAAGGACACGGACCCTGATTACGCTGCGGCAGTGCGCTGCCGGAACGGCGATGTCGATGCCTTTGAGCAGATAGTCATCAGGCACCAGAAGAAGATGTTCAATATCGCATACAGGATGACAGGGGATTATAACGACGCGGCAGAGGTAGTTCAGGACGCTTTTGTTTCAGCTTATAAAAACATAAAGAGCTTCAGGGGAGGCGCCAGATTTTCAACATGGCTTTATACCATAGTCATTAATCTGTCCAGAAACAGACTGAAACAGAACAAGGCAAGGGACATTAAAGAACCCATCTCCATTGATGATCCGGTGCGGACGAGTGACGGGGAGATAAGACAGGACCCTCCGTCAAACGATGTCCCGGTACCAGACAGGCTGCAGAGCCATCAGGTTCAGCAGAGGGTCCGGGGATGCATCAAGTCACTGGAAGATGATTTCCGGGAAGTAGTCGTGCTCAGAGACATTCAGGGTTTTTCATACGGCGAGATCTGTGATATGCTGAAACTTGCGGAGGGCACTGTTAAATCAAGGCTTCACAGGGCACGCGAATACCTTAGAGATTGTTTGAAGAAGCATCTGGGAGAATTATAAATGGACTGCCAGGATATCAGAGATAAATTGACGGCCTATCTGGAAGACGATCTTTCCGGCCCGGAAAGGTCACAGTTTGAGATGCACCTTCAGTCCTGTCCAAAATGCAGTCTTGAACTGGAAGAAATGAAAAAGACGATTGCTCTTGCGCAGGCCATCGAAGAAACAGAGCCGCCCGCGTGGCTCACTCAGAAGGTGATGGCCAGGGTGAGGGAAGAGGCTGCAGAAAAGAAGGGAATTCTTCAGAGACTGTTCTTCCCCCTCCACATTAAGGTCCCGATAGAGGTATTTGCGACGATTGCAATAGCGGTCACCGCCTTCTATGTGTTTAAGAGTGTTGAGCCTGAGATAAAACCGCCGGAATCAATTACCATCCCTTCCACGGACATTCAAGAGACGGTAAAAGAAGAGGCCGTTATGCAGGCACAGGCCCCTGCCGTCGCGCCGGAGCGCAGGCCGGCCGCAGCCCCTGAGCCTGGAAAGAAACCGGGCGAGGCGGAAGGACTTGCTCCTTCAGCGGGAAAGGCGGAAGAGGCGGCAGATTTGGCTGAAGATAAAGCTGTTCTGCGGGAGACGTCCGGGGCCGCGGACATGCGCATGAAAAAGGAGCTGAGGGCATTAGCCCCTCCGGTCATGATGAAAGCTGCGGAAGCGGAAAAAGCGACGATGCTGTTAGCTGTTTACGTGAAGGACACCTTGCATGTGCAGGAAGAGATCGAAAAGAAGGTGGAGACTTTGAAAGGCAAGATCATAAGGTCCGAGGTTTCAGACAATAAGATGTTCTTCACTGTTAAACTCGATTCCTCAAAAGTGGATGAATTCAGGAAAGCGCTTGATCTCCTTGGTGATGTCAAAGAGGAAGAGGCGTTGCCCCACACTGAAGGCGAGGTTGAGATCGGGATAAAAGTGGTGAAGACCGGGGTCCGGCTTCATTAAGTTCTTCACTCTTAAGCTCTTCACTTATCACAATATGCTATAATGTTTGAAAAATTCCGTTTGTCTTCATATCCACAAATAACCGATGGATATTTGCAGGGTTTTATAAGAGATAGAAATACATTTTTCTTTACATGCCGGAGGGAGAGCAAGAAAATGTATGCGTTATGACACACCCTCTGTACCCGTTATGTCGCGCTTTGTCGTTTAAAGTAATTCCAATTATATGTTCCTGATTTTATTCCCCCCGGCAGCAAATAAATTAGTATGAAGACTGAGCGGCGACACCGTGATAATATAAATCCGGTTCCCGCGTTGACAATCAGGGAGGGAAACACAGTATGCCGGACGACAGTCTCATAGCAGCGCTGGAAGGGGTCAGTCGTATATATGACGGAGGACGCATATCCGCGCTGAATTCCGTAACTCTCCATGTCAGGCGCAATGAATTTCTTGTGATTACAGGTCCGAGCGGAAGCGGCAAGTCGACCCTTTTGCACCTGCTCTGCGGTCTCGACCGTCCCACGCAAGGGCGGGTCCTTTTTGAGGGTAGTGAACCTCGCTCATCAAAAGAATGGACAAAATTGCGCGCAAAGCGTATCGGTTTTGTATTTCAGTCCTTTAATCTTCTCCCCACACTAACCGCGCTTGAGAACATAGAGGTCCCGATGTTTGGCCAGGTGTCTCTGAGATCAGATCGACGCGGGAGGGCAATGGAACTCCTTTCCGGCATGGGGCTTTCAGATCGTGCGGGGCAATTCCCATCCGAACTCTCGGGAGGGGAGCGACAGAGGGTTGCCATTGCAAGGGCCATGGCCAATAATCCCGACATTCTGCTGGCGGATGAACCTACGGGGAACCTTGATTCGCGATCATCGGCTGAGGTTATGAAACTGCTTTTTGATATTCAAAGTAAAAGTAATTCAACTCTTGTTATAGTGACCCATGACCGCGATCTTGCCAAAGGCGCGGAACGGACAATAAATATAGTGGACGGCCGAATTTCCCAGCCTGAAGCGGGGGAGGAGACTGCTGCATGCACTTTATAACGGTTCCGTTCCGCAACCTGGTTAACCGGCCTGTCCGCTCGGTCCTGACCGGGCTGGGCATAGCGGTAGCGGTAGGCAGTCTGATCGCGCTCGTGGGAATGTCGCGCGGCCTCGAACTGGCGTGGATCAACAGCGTCTCTGAACGTGGAACGGATCTCGTGGCGGTAAAAAAAGGGTCTGTGGAGATTCTGACCGCTTCACTGGATGAGGGCATTGCCGGTGAACTGAGCAACTTAAAGGGTGTGAAGTCGGTGGCTGGCGAGTTGGTTGATCTGGTACAGCTTGAAACAGGGGACTCGGTCCTGCTCGTCGGCTGGGGAGAAGGGAGTTTCCTGTGGAACACGCTTCAGCTTAGTGAGGGATCACTGCCCGGCGCCGACCGCGCGGATGAAGTTGTTATTGGACGGTCTATCGCTGAAAAACTCGAAGCCGCACCGGGTGAAACCATGCGCATTCATAACCGCGAGTTCAGGGTGGCCGGTATATTCAAACAGAAAGGGGTAATGAGCAATAATTCAATAACCATTCCCCTGAAAGCGATGCAGGACCTTCTGCAGAGGCACGACAAGGTGACCCAGTTTAATATACGCATAGACGATAACGAGGACACACGGAACGTGCAGACGTTAAAGGGAGTCCTTCATAAAAGATTTGCCGGACTTTCTTTTCAGGAAACAGGTGAGATGGCGGAAAACAATGAGATACTTAAACTGCTCCGCGCCGTTGTCTGGGGAGTTTCCGTTATTGCCCTTGTTATGGCGCTTGTCATAATACTTAATACCCTGCTTATGTCCGTCACTGAACGAACACGTGAGATCGGCACATTAATGGCGGTAGGGTGGAGCAAGGGAAGAATTCTTTTAATGTTTGTGCTTGAGGGACTACTGCTGTCATTTTCAGGAAGCGCCGCGGGCGCATTGATCGGTATATACGGTTTACGGCTGCTCGCGGAGCATCCACGTCTGCAGGGATTTGTTGAAATCTACATCCCTCCCTCCCTGCTGCTGGAGGTGTCTGCCGCTGCTGTATTGCTCGGTCTTCTGGGAAGCCTGCTCCCTGCCTGGCGGGCCGCCGGACTCAATACCCTGGAGGCGTTGAGATATGAATAGCATTCTCAATAGCGGGCGTACACTGATGGATTATCCGTACTTTTTGATAACCTGTGTCTTGATGATTTTCTTTGCGTCCGGATTGCTTGTAATTCCAAAGAGGCATCGTCTTCCCATGCTGCTGAGCGCCTTGATGTCGACCCCTTTTTCTCTCGCATCATTTCTCTTCGATCCTGATTACTGGCATCCCGTAAGGATAATAGAATATCCTGTCGGTATTGAAGATTTTGTGTTCTCTTTTTCCACCGGGGGGCTGGTATGGTTTTTCGCTGTGTGGCCCCTCCACAGAAAGATCTGTTTTAATTTAAAAGCGGGCACCATTATTAGAAGGAATATCACTTATGTTTTGTTTGGCTCTCTGATGTATGTTATTTTCCGGTATAACTGGTTTGATGTTATGACAGCCGTGTTAATCAGCGCCGTATTGTTGACCCTACACGTTTTGTATTTGAGACGTGATCTCTGGTCCGTGTGGCTCTGCGGGTTTACCGGCTTTACTTTGTTCTACCTGCTGTTAATCAAGATCAGTTTCGTGTTTTTCCCGGACTCAATTCATCTATGGAATACTCACGCGCTGTGGGGATATTATCCCTGGGGCGTTCCTCTTGAAGAGCTGGCCTGGGCCGGTGTGTTCGGGGGAGGATGGCCGGTAGTTACCGCTTATGTTTTTAACGGATCACCCTGCGCGGCGGACAGCGGTTACAGGTCGGCAGGATGTTCTTGATCTCTCTTGGTCAGGAAGGATATAATTGGCGCCGGCCTGATGCCGTCTGAAAATTATAAATGATATTCATCGCTGGTTTTTGAAGTTTGCCGGGAAATGCTTTCTTTCGCAATCAGGACAATATCCGTGGGTGATCTCCGCTTCTGAATGTTCACTGATATACTGGTCAACCTGTGTCCAGTACCCTTTATCATTACGGACTTTCTTGCAGGATGCGCAGAGCGGCAGAAGACCTCTCAGCGTCTTGACTGCGGTCAGGGCCTCAGCGAGATCAAGTATCAGCTTTTCACGTTCTTTTTCGAGCAGCTTGCGGTCGGTGATGTTGCGGACGACCTCGGTGCCCGCAATTATTTTACCTGTATTGTCCCTTAAAGCAGACGTAGTAATTTCAACGAAGAGTGGAGGGTCAATGACGGGGTTCCGCCTTTCCACTGTCCTTGCCAGTCCGTCCTGAAAAGTGAGCTGCAGCGGACAATTCTCACATATGCTGTTTCGGCGCTCAATCGCCTCATAGCAATATTTGCCTGTGTGGTCGCCGATAATCTCTTTTGCCTTGTCATTCATGTATATGATCCTGAAATCGGTGTCCTGAATGCTTACTGCGTCCCCGATGGAATCAAAAATACCCTGTTTAACAATGTCCATGATAAGTTTATTGAGTGACATAGTATCTCTTTTAGCGTTACCAGCTATTTAAGATGGCCCACATGTGGCTATTGAACTAATACTCGATCAGTATCTATTAATCTACCGGAAAGCTACAAATATTCTATAAACCTTAATATAAAAAAAGCAAAACATGTGCCACCATAACCACGTACAAAAAAGAAGAAATTAGGACACGCTAAATAGTTAATTGTGTCATAGTGGCAAAAAACGTGTCTTTATTGCACGGGAAGTGACTATTCCTGAGAGTCAAAGTGTAATTCTCAGGCCAGTCAAGTTTCAGGACTCGAAAAGCCGAATAAATAGATGGAGGATCAGGTTGAATAATAAATTCGACAACTGCCCGTATTGCGGCAGAACGGTCATCAAAGGCGCTATGAGATGCGTGGCGTGCGGCAGGCCCCTGCAGACGCCGGCAGAACAGGTCGCCATTATCGAGAGACTTCAGGGCAAAAACAGATTTAATATCGGCAGGCTTGTTAATTACGCCGTTATCATTGCCCTTATGGGAGTTGCGTATTATTATTCAGAGAGAATTATCAGGTTCTTAAAAATCATCATCAAAGATATAATGAATTTCTGACCTGTCAAGCAACTTCCCCCATTTTATTAGCTGGTCTCGTAACTGCCCAGTCGTTAGTGCTTGTGTCTCCTCATTGTATGTTATTAGAAGGAAGAGTCCCCCACTAGGGCGCCCCTACTATGAATATGGTTTCATGGACGTGATAGGGGATAAGGCAGAACACGGTACTATGACATCCTGATGGCGGAAATCACATGAGCAGAAGCTATCATATGAGTATAAGAATGTCCCCCCCTTTGTAAAGGGGGGCGAGGGGGGATTTTGAAAACAAGCAATCTATTCAAAAAATCTCCCCTTACCCCTCTTTGTCAAAG
>JBFLYJ010000098.1:0-9164 GCA_040756635.1 Nitrospirota bacterium | reverse complement strand
CAGGGCCTTGCAGGCGCCGCACCTGACACATCTGGATGTTTCAGTCAGATTGATCGTTCTGGTCATATGTCCGGATTCCTAAAGCACCTCGTTCCCGCTTCCGCTTCTGAAGCCCTGAAGGTCCAGCGAAATATACTTAAAACCGATGGAGCGCAGATAATCCACGATTTCCTTCCGCGCCTGCTCTCCTGTCAATTTATCGAACTCCTCCGGAAGGATTTCAATGCGCGCGGTGTCCCCATGATTTCTTACCCGGAGTTCCGTTATTCCGTATTTTCTGATGAAGGTTTCTGCCTTGCCGACTTTTTCAAGGGCTTCAGCGGTAATGTTCTGTCCATAAGGTATCCGGGATGAAAGGCACGGCGCCGCGGGCTTGTTCCATGTCGGAAGTCCGAGAGTCTTTGAAAGCTCCCTGATTTCATTCTTTGTCAGCCCGGCATCCAGCAGCGGGCTTTTGACCCCTTCCTCCACGGCGGCCCGTCTGCCCGGTCTCCAGTCCTTGGCGTCATCCATGTTCGTACCGTCAAGGACAAAAAGAAAGTCCTCTTTTACGGCCAGTTCCTTCAGCCTGCTGAAGAGCTCTTTCTTGCAGTAATAGCATCTGTCCGGGGGATTTTTTGAATACCCGTTATTCCCCAGCTCATTTGTCCTGATTATCATGTGCCTGACATTCAGCAGACCCGCCATTTCCTTTGATAAGGCGAGGTCTTCATCCGGCATGCTCTCGGACTGTCCTGTTACGGCCAGGACTTGCCCGAGGCCGGACATGGAGGCGGCCTTCAGGAGAAACGTACTGTCGACCCCGCCGGAGAATGCGATGATGACGCGGTCCATTTCTCTCAGGGACTCTTTCAGCTTATTAAATTTGTCGATTAAAGATTTCGAGTTCATACCGGTAATTCAGGAGGATAGTATTAATATGAGTTCAGTTGTCAGTGTCAGCTATTTCTTTACCGGCACTGACTCTTCTTACAGTGTGACAACTTCATAATATTCCTGATGGAAATTCTTGTCGGCCTTGACGATAATTTTAAAACCGTATTCTCTCTCTATCGCCTCTATCCCTTCCCTCTCATCATCATAAATAAGGTCTGCCACGTGGGGATTTGCCGATATCATTATTTTGCAGTTCTTCTGGGTCAAACCAATCCTTCTTAATTCCATGAATATTTCGTAACATACTGTCGTGGGTGATTTAATGAACCCCTTGCCGTCGCAGTACGGGCATGGTTCGCATAAAATTCTCTGCAGGCTTTCCCGCACCCTTTTTCTGGTCATCTGGATGAGCCCGAGTTCCGAGACTTCAAGTATGGTGCACTTGGCCCTGTCCTTGCTCATCGCTTCCTGGAATACGGAGAAGAGTTTCTTGCGGTTTTCATCTTTCTCCATATCAATAAAATCGATTATGATAATGCCCCCGAGGTTCCTGAGCATTATCTGGTACGCGATCTCCTTGACCGCCTCTATGTTGGTCTTGAAGATCGTGTCTTCAAGCGAGGCCTTGCCCACGTACTTCCCGGTATTCACATCTATGGACGTCAGGGCCTCTGTCTGGTCAAGGACGATGTATCCGCCGGATTTGAGCCACACGCGCTTACCCAGCGCCTTGGGGATCTCAAGCTCGATGCCGAAGGCGTCGAATATGGGCTCCTCACCTTCATAAAGTTCGATCTTGGATATAAGCTTGGCGAAATAGGTGTTGACAAAGTCAACTACTTTCCTGAATCCTTCTTTTGAATCGATTATCAGTTTGTCGATCTCATGGCCCAGAAGGTCCCTGACGCTTCTTAACGCAAGGTCAAGGTCGCTGTAAAGAACGCTTGGTGAATGGACCTTCTCTTTTTTCTTCTGGATGTTGTCCCACAGAAGCATGAGGTACTCAATGTCTTTCCTTATTTCCTCTTCAGTGCATCCCTCGCTCGCGGTCCTGATAATGAAGCCGAAATTCTTGGGTTTGTCCTTGCTGACGATGTCCTTTAGTCTCGTCCTTTCGTCTTCTTCCAGAATTTTCCTGGAAACTCCGATATGCTCGACCCCCGGCATCAGGACGAGGTACCTTCCGGGCAGCGTGATATAAGACGTGACCCGCGCCCCTTTGGTCCCTATTGAATCCTTTGATACCTGGACAAAGACCTCCTCCCCCTCCTGCAGCATGTCTTCGATCGGCAGGTTGAGCGGAACACTCTCCTCGATGTCTTCGCCAAAGATGGAATAGTCGAAACCCGAAAGCACGTCCGCGGCATGCAGAAAGGCCGCCTTTTCAAGACCGATGTCCACAAAGGCGGACTGCATGCCCGGAAGGATTTTTACCACCTTGCCTTTATAGACATTGCCAACGAGGCTGACGCCTTTTTTCCTCTCAATGTACAGCTCGGACAGCTGGTCATTGATGTCAATTAACGCCACCCGTGTCTGTTCGGGAGTGATGTTTATAAGAATTTTTCCGGCCATAGTTTCCGATCTTTATATACAGATTTGTTTGACTTTATTGTCACTGTAAAGACCTGTCCTCTTTATTCCTGCAGACTGTATTTCCTCAACGGTCTTCCCTAGCATTTCCTTTAATACTTCAAAGAGTCTTACATTTGCGCTTTCCGTGTCGGCAAGGGTGACATGAAGCACTCCGTCCTGTATGTCGGCCCTTTCCACCATGGGCCGGATGTCCACACTCTTCTTTTCCCGCTGGACCGGCCACGAAAGGCTGATCATAAATGAATTTATGTTTTTGGTGTCTGATTTGTCAATGTTTAGTTCATATTCGTACCGCGATATAATCTCATTCAAGGACCTGGTATTCACAGGCACGGCTTCGACGCCGAGCACCTGGAGTCCCTCGGGCAGTACGGCATTAAGTCTTGTTGACAAGGTACTGGAATTAATGAAGACCGGGGTCTCGATGTCGAAATACTCATTCAATCCTTCAATGCCGGCCGCAAGGGCAGGCCCGAATGAGATCTTTGGCAGAGGATGAAACCCTGCCGAATATGTAACCGGTATGGAGGCCCTTCTCATGGCCCTCAATATCGCGGTCAATAACTCCTGGTGAGAGAGGTATCTGAGGATGCCGGTCTTAGAAAATTTCACTCTGTATTTCGTATGGGCCGGCAGCGCAGGGTGCACGGTTTCGCTCCTGTACCGCGTCTCATGTTCCGTATCCTGGCGGCGCTGTTCCACAGTTAGTGTACTTTCCTTGCAGAGAAGTCCGCATCCATGACAGCTTTTACCGCAGTCCGGAGTGATGACTTCCCTGACCGATTTGGCGTATTCTGCTTTGAGGAACTGTTTCGTTATCCCGGTATCGATAAAATCCCACGGTAATTCCTGTTCAGGACCGAAGCAGCGCGCGGCATAAGCATTAAGATCGGTCCCGCTCCGCTCCGCAGCCTGCTCCCATGTCTCGAACCTGAAAAACTCCGACCAGCCGTCAAAACGGCAGCCGAGTCTCCACGCCTTCTCCAGCAGAATGGCTGTGTCTCTGTCCCCTCTGGCAAATACCGCCTCAAGGACACTGTTTTCAACATGCTGCCCTTTGAAGTTTATGCCCCTCTTTCTGAAGGCCCTTTTTATATAGTCCTGTTTATTTCTTAGTTCTTCAGCTGAATTCTGTCCCACCCACTGAAAAGGTGTATGGGCTTTCGGGACAAAGGCTGAAATGCCGACATTGACATTAACGCGCTTGCCTGTTATCTCTCTGCCCTTTTTCAGGGCCATGACCGCCATGTTAATCAGGCCGTCAATGTCAGCCATCGTCTCCGTGGGAAGGCCGATCATGAAGTAAAGTTTTATGGTGTTCCACCCTTCTCTGAAGAGTTTCGTCAATGTTTCATCATACTCATCATCAGTGAAATCTTTGTTTATGACATCACGCAGTCTCTTTGTGCCGGCCTCCGGGGCTATGGTGAAGCCCGTCTTTCGCACGCTCTTTATCTCCTTCAGCACTTCGGTGCTGACCGCACCGACCCTCAGAGAGGGAAGAGAGACTGATGTGCGGGAACCCTGACACAGCCTGTTAAAGTCCCTGATCAGGGGCAGGAGGGCGCTGTAGTCCCCGGTGCTGAGGGATGTAAATGAAACCTCTTCATACCCTGTATTGAGAACGGAATTTCGTGCAATGCCCAGGACCGTGTCGGGGGACCTTTCTCTTAGAGGCCGGTAGATCATCCCGGCCTGGCAGAAGCGGCAGCCCTTTGTGCATCCCCTTGATATCTCGATGGCCACCCGGTCATGCACGATCGGAGTATATGGCAAAAGGGGCGCATCAGGGAAAGGGGCTTTGTCCAGATCATCCACGATCCTTCTATTTATTTTCTGTTTTCCTGTGTCATGGATTGACGGGACATAGATGCCATCTAATTTTGCAAGGCTGTCCAGAAGTTTTGTACGGGTAAGCGGCCGCTCGCCCCTACGATCTTTTACCACTTCTATTATTTCTTTAATCACGTCTTCCCCGTCGCCGATCACAAAGGCATCGATAAAAGGCGCCAGGGGCAGCGGATTTACACTGCACGGACCTCCTGCGATGACCAGGGGATGCTCTTCCCCGCGTTCCTCTGATCTTACCGGCAGACCTCCCAGGTCGAGCATGTTCAGCACATTCGTGTAGGAGAGTTCGTACTGGAGGGTAAAGCCGATTATGTCGAAGTCCCGCAGGGGCCGGTGGCAGTCGATTGACGTTAAAGGGCGGTTGTTTGCCCTGAGCCAGGACTCAAAGTCGGTCCAGGGGGCGTAAACTCTTTCCGCGGATGCAGACGGGATGTCATTGATGATTGAATAGAGGATTTTCAGGCCTATATGAGACATACCGATCTCGTACGTATCGGGGAAACAGAGCGCAACTTTGACATCTCCGTTTTTGCGGACAATGTTCACTTCATTGCCGATGTATCTGCTTGGTTTTGCGAAAATCCCGTAATTCATAAGCAATGTTCATTATCCCACAGGGTATCGCTGAAATGCAATTTATAAGCGGGGATATTCCCCCTTTGGAAAAGAGGGGGAAGGGGAGATTTTTATTTAATTGTTTAAAGTACTGCGTCCAACCTGTCAATTTTGGTACCTATCAATTTTGATAGGTGACGTGTGAAAAGATATTTGCTAACTTATATCACTTTCTTTAAATCATTCCAATTTAAATGTTTGGGGGGCGTTATGAAATCGTCTAGGGCTCATGCAATAGTCGGAATCGTTTCACTGTTGTCCGTTTTCTTCAATTTCAATTCAGTTCTGGCAGGTTCGCTTACTGCAGAAACTACTCCGGGTGGCGTAATAATATTAGGCGCTGACTTTTCCACTGACTTTAACTGCGAACTCGAAGGTCAAATTCCAATAACTACAATAGGAGAAGCGAGCGGGTGTTTTGTTGTAACAGCAGAGGGATGGACTGCTCATGGAGAACACGCGTTAGCGTGCGCAAACCCTGGTCATCAGCATAACTATATTGCATCAGCCAGTGGGGGGAGATATATTAATGGAATATGTTCGTGGGGTAGCGCTTCTGCTTCCGCATCGGTGATAGAAACGACTGCTAAGGATGTGGATATTATCGCCCCCGTAAGAGTACCAAAAACCATAGTGGATATTGATGTTAGCTATGATTTTAAATATAATGGCAGCGACTGCTCCGGCTTGCCTACCAATAGACAGGTTTCATTAAATGGTGGAGGTGTCCATTCAGGTCTGCCGGTAAGTGGATCGGAAACATTTTCTTATAATTTTTCCAATTCAAGCGGGGTCGTCAGGCTGATTGCAAGTGCTTGCTGTAACGGATCTTGCAGAGGTACCAATAAGTATGTTTATATTGACCCTGATGATCTTGGAGGCGCAAGTGGATCAGGCGGTGGATCAGGTGGATCAAGTGGACCAGGCGGACCAGGTCCTGTAGGCCCTCCTCCCACCTGTTCTGGGAGCGGTTCCACTTTGGTAGGGAAACCGGTGAATCTGGCTAATGGCAATGTCTTCATAAGTCAGACCGATTTCTCCCTTTCGGGAGTAATGCCGATCAATTTCACAAGATATTACAACAGTAAGGGGACAGAAGCTGGGGGATTTTATACAAAATGGCGTCATACCTTCGATATAAAGGCCACTGAATCGGGAAATTCATATAAGATCATTAATGCCGATAATTCTATCAATTACTACATGGATAATGATGGTGATGGTCTCTACTTGCCGGAACTTCCTAAAGGCCTAAGGAGCACAGTGACTAAAAATACGGACGATACCCTCAAAAGGGAGTATTATGATGGATCAAGGGAGGAGTTTAATAAATACGGTTATCTGACGGGTATAGTTGACCGGAACGGAAGCAGGATAATCCTTGCAAGGGACAGCGGCAATAAACTTGTAAAGATAACAGACCCTGCGGGAAGAGAAATAAATTTTACATACGACTCTTCTAAAAGGATAATCCAGATCTCTTTGCCTGACGGGAAAATCTTTGGATATACGTACGTCAGCGGCAGGCTTCAGAAGGCCACATATCCGGACGGGACATACAGGACATACGAATATACTAGTACTAATCTCACAGGAATTAAGGATGAAAATGGGAACTACATCGAGAAGCATACCTATGACTCGCAGGGACGGGTAATCACTTCATCGGCTGACGGCACAAATGAAAAGCTAACGATCAGCTACTTAAGCGACTCACAATCGACTGTTACAGACTCTCTTGGAAGAGTAACGACCTACACTATCGACAAGTCAGGCGGCAGGAGCCATTCGACCAGTATCTCCGGGCCGGGATGTTCATCATGCGGGCAGGGAAATACCTCTTATACTTACGATAACGACCTCAACATTACTTCCAAAACCGATGCAAACGGCTATGTCGCGACCATGACGTATGATTTAGACGGTAATATGCTGACGAAAACAGAGGCGTACGGGACACCTCAGCAGAGAACAACAACTTATACGTATAACGATTTCGGAGAAGTATTGGTAGAGACAGACAACAATGGAACTGTGACTAGCTATACCTACGATGATAACGGCAACATGCTGTCAAAGACTGAAGCATATGGAACAGCAGATGCGAGGACAACGACGTATACTTATAACGCATCCGGCCAAATACTCACAGTTACAGACCCAAATGGAAATGTAACAACAAATATCTATGATCAGCTTGGAAATCTTGCCTCAGTCACAAACGAATTGAATCAGACAAGTTCATACACCTATGACATCATGGGCAATCGCCTGTCTATGACAGACGCTAACGGAAATATAACGATTTATGAATATGATTTAAGATACAGGCTTAAAAAGGAGACAAGACCTGATACAGGCGTTACAAATTACGAATATGACTTCACGGGTAATAGGACGGCTCTTGTTGATGCAAACGGCAACAGGACCACATTTAACTACGACACTATCAATAGGATGACCAAAACAACGGATGCATCGGGCAGCTCAACCAATTACGTCTACGACACTGAAGGCAACATGACTTCCTTGTCTATCAAGGACAGCTCAGGCAATCTCAAGACATCAGACACTTACACCTATGATAACCAAAACAGGTTGACAAGAACCACGCACCTTGATGGCACATACGCAGAACAGGGTTATGATGCTGTAGGCAATGTTCTTTCAAAGAGAGATAAGAACGGCTATGTTACAACAAACACGTATGATGCGCTTAACAGGCTTCATTCAGTTACAGACCCGATGGCAGGCACTACTTCATACACATATGACAGCAGAAACAACCTGACATCAATAACAGATGCCAATGGGCATGTAACCACCTACACCTATGACAACCTTAACAGACTTATCTCAACCTCAAGCCCAGACACGGGAACGACAACGTACACATATGACGACAATGGTAATATGCTTTCAAAGACCGATGCCAACGGCATTACAACGGCATATGCGTATGACGCGCTTAACCGCCAGACAACGGTCCAGTTCCCGGATTCGTCACAGAACATAACCTATGCCTATGATAATGCACAGTATCAGAATAATATCGGCAGACTTTCCACAATCACCGACCCCTCTGGTACGGCATCATATGACTATGATTCCATGGGCAGGATCAAGAAAGAAACCAAACAGATAGACGGCGTGCAGTACATCACAGAAAATACTTACGACCTGTATGGTAATCTATTGACAGCGACATATCCGGGAGGAAGGGTCATAACATACTCATACAACAACCTTAATAAAGCGGCATCTGTTACCGATACATACCTCGGAGTGCCTAGGACGCTGGTGAGTAGTATAACGTATCAACCGTTCGGGGATATTACCTCCATGACTTATGGGAATGGTATTGTAACGACAAAGACCTACAACAACCGTTATCAGTTGAATGGGCTGACTATAAGCAACCTGAAACAACTTTCTTACACAAGAGACAACACCGGCAATATCACAGCGATCATAGATACCCTTAATCCCTCAACGAACAAATCTTACACATACGACAACCTTTATCGTTTGTCATCATCCACCGGACAATGGGGCAGTTTGAGTTACACATATGACGGAGTCGGGAATCGTCAGACAGAGACGACAGGAACAGGGAGTACAACGTACACTTACACAGCGAACACAAACAAACTGGCTTCAGTGACAGGAGAAAAGACGTTTAGCTTCTCATATGATGCTGATGGTAATACAACAGTAGAAAATACTCGACAGTTTATTTACAACCAGAACCAAAGACTGAAGCAGGTCACTGATAACAGCACTGTTCTGGGTGATTATGTCTACAATGCTAGAGGACAGAGAGTAAAGAAAACCGTTAACGGCCAGACAACGGTCTACAACTACGACCAGAATGCTATGTTGATTATGGAATCTACAGGTTCCGGTACAATCACAGCGGAGTATGCTTATCTCAACGGCCAGCCATTGGCGAAGATCGAGAACAATAACATTTACTACTACTACAACGATCATCTTGGCACACCCATGTTGATGACCGATTCCGCTGGCTCGGTTGTCTGGCAGGGTGAATACTTACCATTCGGAGAGCCGGTATCCGTCTCCGGATCAATCACAAACAACCTCAGGTTCCCCGGACAATACTATGATGCTGAGACAGGTCTCAATCAGAACTGGCACAGGGATTATAAGCCGGAGGTTGGAAGGTATCTTGAGGCGGATCCACTTACAATTATCGATTTCAATAA
>JBFLYJ010000097.1:0-9210 GCA_040756635.1 Nitrospirota bacterium | reverse complement strand
TATGTCAGCGGAAAAACCGGAGGCTGATGCGGGTGATTTTCTGTCCGCCATATATCTGGAAAAAGATTCCCATGCCGCCAGCTTTTTATTGAATGAGGGCATAACACGTCTCGACATTTTAAATTACATCTCACACGGAACAACCTCATCGACGGAAAAACCTCAGGAGGACATACCTTCTGAGACCAAAAGCATTCCCGCCAGAAAACAGTCTCACAAAAAGGACGCCCTGACGCAGTTTACCGTGGACCTCGTGCAAAAAGCTGCGGACGGAGGAATCGACCCGCTTGTAGGACGTGAAAAAGAGCTTAAGAGGACAATCCAGGTGTTATGCAGAAGAAGAAAGAACAACGTAGTATTTGTGGGAGAACCCGGAGTAGGCAAGACCGCTATAGTTGAAGGGCTTGCCTTAAGAATTCATAAAGGTGAAGTCCCCGACCTATTGAACAACGCCCGCATCTTTATGCTCGACATGGGCGGAATGCTGGCAGGCACCAAATACAGGGGCGATTTTGAAGAGCGCCTGAAGGCCACGATCAAGAAGCTCGAATCAGTGCCTGACGCCATTCTTTTTATTGATGAGATCCATACGGTCGTAGGGGCCGGCGCAACGAGCAGCGGTTCAATGGATGCCTCCAACATCCTTAAGCCGATATTAAATACCGGTAAACTACGCTGCATCGGGGCCAGCACCTATGAAGAATTCAAAAACCATTTTGAAAAAGACCGGGCGCTTTCAAGGCGCTTCCAGAAGATAGAGATCCATGAGCCTGACGCAAAAGAAACTTTCCAGATACTCAAGGGACTGCGCTCTTACTACGAGGAGCATCACGGTGTGAAATATACCGACACGGCACTCAGGGCAGCTGCCGAACTTTCCGCAAAATTCATCAATGACAAATATCTGCCTGACAAGGCCATCGATGTAATTGATGAAGCAGGAGCGCTCCTGAAACTTTCCCCCCAGTTTAAACATAAGAAGACAGTGGGCCAGCCAGAAGTTGAATCCGTCGTCGCGAAGATCGCCAGAATACCGAAGCGAAATATCTCGACTTCCGACATGGACAAACTCAGGAAGCTGGAAGACGAGCTGAAAAAGGCCGTTTTCGGACAGGATGAGGCCATTCATTCTCTGGCTGCTTCGATAAAGCGTGCCCGCGCAGGACTCGGGGCGCCCGAGAAACCTGTAGGGTCTTTCCTGTTTACAGGGCCGACCGGCGTGGGAAAGACCGAAGTGTCCAAAACAATAGCGTCTGTGCTCGGCATACAGTTCACCAGATTCGATATGAGCGAATATATGGAAAAGCACACAGTGGCCCGTCTGATCGGAGCGCCTCCGGGTTATGTGGGTTTTGATCAGGGCGGTCTGTTAACGGACGCGATAAGACGTTATCCTTACAGCGTTCTGCTTATGGATGAAATCGAAAAGGCCCATCCCGACATCTTCAGCATTCTGCTTCAGGTAATGGACTATGCAACTCTGACCGACAACAACGGGAAAAAGGCCGACTTCCGTAACGTAATTCTCATCATGACATCAAACGCCGGCACGAATGAAATGAGTAGAAGCGCGATCGGTTTCGGCGACAGAAGCAGGGACACGCACGCAAAAGGGAAAGACGCCATCAACAGACTGTTCAGTGCTGAATTCAGAAACCGCCTGGACTCAACCATAACGTTTAATCCTCTGACACCGGAAATAATGAAGAAGGTCGTCGGGAAATTCATAAATGAGCTGCAGATGCAGTTGAATCAGAAAAAAGTGAGAATCGAGCTGTCGGAGAATGCCGTCATCCTGCTGGCGAGACGCGGCCATGACCCCCAGTTCGGGGCCAGACCTCTGGGAAGAATCATCCAGACAGAAATCAAGGACATACTTTCTGAGGAAGTCCTCTTCGGAAGGCTCTTGAAAGGCGGCAGGGTCTTTATTGATGTCGATAAAGACAAACTGACATTCGTTTATTCAAATTAATGCCTTGAATGTGTTTAAGATATATCGGCTGCTGAAAACCGAAAACTGACTGCAAACAGATTATTTATGCCTGTCTTCAGACTCCCTGACGAACACATCTTTCCCCCTCCCCGTCTTGCCGAAGACAACGGTCTTCTCGCAGTAGGAGGAGACCTCTCTGAATCCCGCCTGCTTCTGGCCTACTCAAAAGGGATCTTCCCCTGGTATGCGGAAGGTGATCCGATCCTCTGGTGGTCGCCGGACCCGCGGCTTGTATTGTTCCCGGACCAGCTAAGGATATCTCGGAGTCTGAAACAAACGATCAAAAAAAGCATTTTTAATATCACCATGGACACCGCCTTTGAAGAAGTCATAGGATACTGCGCATCAGTGCGCCGTAACGACGGCGCCGGGACATGGATTACCGAGGAGATGAAAGAAGCATATATCAGTCTTCACCGTTCCGGCTACGCCCACTCCGTGGAAGCATGGCATGATGATAAACTGGCAGGCGGACTCTACGGTATATCTCTTGGCTCGGCTTTTTTCGGAGAATCCATGTTTACAAAAAAAAGCAATGCGTCGAAGGTCGCCTTCATATCTCTTGTCCGCCAGCTCGCAAAATGGAATTTCACGTTAATAGACTGTCAGCTCACTACCCCTCATCTCCTGAGCCTGGGAGCGAGTGAAATCCCGCGCATCAAATTTCTGGATATGCTGAAAGAGTCCCTGCTTAATCCTGCAAAAAAAGGCAGCTGGATAATGGATCGTCCGTAACGATCTGAGGCTAAAATAAAATGGGAGAACGACTGCCGGGATCTTTTGATTATATTCGGCTTAATTATGCGGGGATGCACATGAACAGTTTTTGGTATTACCGCTACAAATACATTTCAGTGACGACATTTAATTCTTCCGGGAGTTCATAGCCTTCGATCCGCTCTGCCCCGCCCTTGGCTTCTTCAATGGAAAGATCGATGTCGTACGGCACCGCAATATGTCGTTTGGCCTTTTTGTTGTAGATAACGCGTACAACAGGCTGCAGCAGATTTTCTTCACTGTGATTAATTACCACTCCTATCAGCCCGCTGTGAAGACGCACCAGCGAGCCTACAGGGTAAATACCTATGCAGCGGATAAACTTCTGGACCAGTTCCCTGCTGAATTGCGTGCCGCTCCACTCATAGATCATCTCCAATGCCCGCGTCGGCGGTATCTTGTGTCTATAGCATTTCTTTGTCGTTAATGCGTCATAGACATCGACAATGGAGATCGCCTGGCCCGCGTAAGATATCTTATCTCCCTTCAGACCGTTGGGGTACCCTGATCCGTCCAGCCTTTCATGATGATGATAAGCGGTGATAATTGATGTTTCAGCGATCCCCTCCGTTTCTTCGAGTATCTTTCTTCCGTACTGGACATGTTTCTTCACTTCACTGTACTCTTCATCGGTAAGCGCGCTTTTTTTACTTAAAATGGACTGGGGGATTCTCATCGTTCCGATATCATGAAGTAACGCGCCTATTCCGATCTCTCTCAGAAGCTGTGAATCAAAACCCAGGAATTTGCCGAACGAGACCATAAGCGTACATACATTTATGGAATGATTGTACAAATATTCATCGGCGTTCTTCAGCATCCTGAATCCGGCGAGCGCATTTTTATTCCGGCATATGGAAACAAGGATATCATCAACGGTGTGTACAACGGCATGCTTTTCAATCTGGTTCCCGGCCTTGATGTCGCGCATGGCTTTCTGAACGGTCTGAAGGGCCTCTTCCCTGATTAGTTTTGCCCTGAGAATCTCATCCCTGACCGGAACGGGTTTGATGTCATCAAAGTTTATATCTTCGGACAGGGCGATGTCTTCATGTCTGTCATGAACACCAGTTTTCCCCTCTTCAGCCTTTTTCTCTTCACCTGATGTTTCATCTTCAACATCCAGCCCCTTCTCGGTGTCAATATAGACCTCACGAATTCCAAACCTGATTATTTTGTCTATGATGACCTGATTTTTTACACTGAGGCTGCTTCCGAAGAAAGGATGGTCCATCCAGCTGCAGTTAAGATCGTGGATATACATCCCCGGCTTTAATCGCTCTACCTTAACTTTCTTTACCATGTCATTTACTAATAACTACATACCAGCTATTTACTTTAATCCTTAATATAATATCGGTAACTACATGGATATACTTGAATAACCTGCGTATGCGGAAATACTGTCTGAGATTCAAAAACAAGTGACTTTTTAAGAACATATATTCTAAAATAACATAACCATTTGCCAGACTGACCATCTTATTTTAGATAACGGCCTTTACCAGGTGGTCAAATTCAGAACAGGAGTGCTCATGGACCTTGACGCAATAAGCGGACCCAGGATACCCGACGATATTCATACCCCTGCAAGTTCAAACTCTCTTGAACCTGTTGAAAACAAGTCCCGGGTGCGCCGTATAACGGAACGGGCAAGCCCCTACGAAGACCTTGAGAGATGGATGATTGAAGACAAAGTCACTATCTCCCCCGAGGCACGCCGCAGATACAGGGCAATGCGTACTACCGATAAGGACAATCTGTATAAACATTAACCGGGGCCGGAGGCAGCTGACGTCATCTGCCTCGATTTGACCTGGTTCTCATTCGTATTACTTACCAGGGGCCGCAATCTTTTTTCCTTGTCAACACTCTTCTGTTCCGGAAACATTGTAATAACAAATACGTTACAATCGGAAGCAGAGAGACTGCGTCACGAACATTTATGCCGATAAAAAATATGATGCAAATATCATATATACGGCTATAGATGTATAATTTAAGTAGCAAGCTGTATCACTTATTCACTTATTGAGGGAGTCATGTTCAATATCAAAATTGACCTGGCAGTAATCGCGCAATCCGCTTTCAAATACCTTGCGTACACCGCCGGAGTATTATTGCTTCTTGTATTGACCATAATATTTACAGGCACATCAGGCCTGGGTGCGCAAAAAATAACAGTTTGCGGCACAGGCGACAGCCAGTCTCTGTTGACGATCATAGCCAGGGAGTTTATGAAAGAAAACAGCGGTGTTATCGTGGAGATACCTGATAGTATAGGCAGCAGAGGGGGTATCCGGTCGACAGCGGACGGGGACTGCGACCTCGGCCGCACTGCTAGACCTTTCAGGGAAGATGAACTGAAATATGAGCTTGGCTACAGGGTTTTCGCCTATTCCCCTGTCGTATTCGCCGTTAACCCAAAAGGCGTGGGAGTGCATAATCTCTCCACACACCAGATCATCGGCATATATTCAGGTAAAATCGCTTCTTGGAAAGAGGTCGGAGGCAAAGACGAGAAACTATACATTGCTAACAGAGAAAAAGGCGATTCATCCAGAATTATCCTGGAGGAACACCTAGAGGGATTTAAAGATATACAGTCCTTTGCGGGTAAGATCATCTATACCACTCCGGAAACGGCCGACACGATTGCAGAATATGAGTCAACCATCGGTTATGTACCGCTCTCACTGGCTTTGTATAAACATCTAAATGTCATGAGTATAGACGGTATATCCCCTTCCGTTGAGAACGTGCAGAACGGGACTTATAAATATTCGTCTCCCTTCGGTATTGTCTGGAAGGGAAAACCCTCAGCTCCGGCAAACGCCTTTCTTGAATATCTCTTCTCACCGGCTGCCCAAAAACTGATTATACATTTCGGGGCAGTACCCGCACGGGGCAAGTGACATGCAATTAAATTCAATCAGAACCAAGATATTACTGTCTCAACTGGGCATCGTGCTTTTTGTTTCATTCGTCATGGGTATCCTCAGCATAATATTGATGAAACATTATCTTGAGACGGCTCAAAGGGAGAAGCTTGAATTCATCGCCAATGAGAAGGCAAACGCGATAGAACATTATCTGTCTTCACGGAAAGCACTCATGGAGAGGATTGCTGAAGGAAGAGAACTGGTGGTTTACAAAAAAAAATATGATGATTATACATTGACGGAATACCTGAACAAATTCAAGAATGACTTCCCTGTGCTGAGTTACGTTAATGAGAAAGGCGTTGAAGAACTGAAACTGGTCCACGGCATGCCGTCATTTAAACTTAGGAACGTCGGCGGTTCAGCCCCGTTCCAGACAGTATTTAAAAAGAGAAACCAGGCAGTCATGTCCCCTGTTGAATACAGTCCTGAAATCGGGAAACCCGTACTGAATATCGCGCTTGGCAAGTACGGCTACTTCGGTGATGAATTTATCGGGGTGCTTGTCGGCGCCGTGCCTCTTGACCTTATAACCGAAACCATATCCGAGACTAAAATAGGCAAATCTGGTTTCTGCAGTTTAATCGGCCCTGAGGGCAATATTCTGTTTTATCCCGGGGATGACCGCCCATTACGTTCCGCTGCCGCAAATATGATAACCTCCAAAGAAGTTATGTCTGATATCAAGTCCATGAGGCATGGTTTCGGCAAAGTGAGTATTTTCGGTATCGAAAGTTTCATAGCATACGCGCCTGTAAAAGAAACGGAATGGACGCTTTTATCGGTGCTGCCTTACAGTGAATTCATATCAGCGCCTAATACCCTGCGCAACACATTCATTATTGCATTTATTGTTGTTTTCGCCGTTGCCGTAGTTGTGACCCACTTTATTTCCGGAAATATCAGCCGACCTGTCATGGACCTCGCGGATGCTGCGCGTGCGGTCGCCAAGGGAGACCTGGACCGCATGGTCCCGGTCAAATCAGACGATGAGGTGGGTATACTGACGGTAGCGTTTAATGACATGGTCGAAAATTTGAAGGAGTTTCATGATGATCTCGTGTCCGCTGTAAGAAAGGAAAAAGCCCACGCGGCAGAACTGAAAAAAGCATATGATGAACTGAGGGACACCCAGTCCATGCTGGTCCAGTCTGAAAAACTGGCGGCCCTTGGCGAACTGGGGGCAGGCATGGCGCATGAACTGAACAATCCCCTTGCGGGGGTCCTCTCGCTTGTCAGGAGCATGATGAAGGGGAAAGACACGAACAGTCTCGAATATAGTGATCTCAAGGACATCGAAGAGGCCTGCAGCCACATGGCCACGATAATAAGAGATGTCAATACATACGCGAGAAAATCCACGGGAGAAATTACAGCACTCAACATCACGGATGTGATTGAGTCCACCCTGAGCTTTGCCGCCCCGCAGTTAAAAAAGAAAGGCATCGAGATAGAGAGAGATTATGAAAGCGGTATTCCGATGGTAAAAGGGAACATGGGACAGCTGCGCCAGGTCGTACTGAACATGATCACAAATGCCAGGGACGCCATCGACGGCAGAGGGAAACTCAAGATTTCTACAAGACTGTCCGAAAACGAATCAGGAGGGGTTATCAAGATGGAATTCTCTGACACGGGCGGAGGGATCGGAGAAGAAGAGCTCAGTAAGATATTCGATCCATTCTATACTACGAAGCGTCCCGGTAAAGGCATAGGACTCGGACTGGCGATTTCGCAGACATTGGTCAGAAACCACAACGGCGATATTCAGGTAAAGAGCTCTCCGGGAAAAGGCACCACATTCACCGTAGTACTGCCTGTGTCGGGCAGCAAGAGATCGGACACGGCCGCAAATGCATAAGGCGAAAATACTGATCATAGATGATGAGGTCATAGTTCTCAAGGCCTACGCCAGGGAACTCGAGAGCTTCGGTCATGCGGTGTATACGGCATCGAGAGGGAAAGAAGCGATCAAGATCGCTCAAAGGGAAAGACCGGATATCGTGTTTACGGACATGGTAATGCCTGAAATGGACGGTGTCGAGGTCTGCCGCAAGATAAAAGAGATGTACAGTGACACAGAGGTCATCCTTATTTCCGGGTATCCTGACGAGGTCATTGAAAAAGAGTCCGGTTTTTTTGCTGCCGGAGGAAGAAAGGACTGGCTCAGAAAACCGCTTGAAATGGATGAACTGCCGAAGGCAGTTGAGAAAGTCATCCTGGAAAAACAGTCGAAAAGCAGATCTTAAAGAATTTCACTTCCGACCCGCCGTATGTTGACAGCATAATTATATTTGTCAAACTATTAAGCAGGCAGCGGTCCCCTTCCTCAACGGTTGTTTTTCCCCTGCATCTTGTATTACTCTTTAAGCAGTATTTAACTTATCTTTATAAACTTATGTATAACGAATATTTCGGTTTTAAAGAGGCCCCTTTCTCAATTGCGCCTGATCCGCGCTATCTCTTCATGAGCGAACAGCACAGGGAGGCACTGGCGCATCTCGTCTACGGGTTTAACAGCGACGGCGGGTTTGTGCTGCTTACGGGTGAAGTCGGGACGGGCAAGACGACCGTCTCCCGCTGTCTGCTGGAACAGATACCGGACAATACGGCGATCGCGTTTATTCTGAACCCTAAACTGTCCGTCCAGGAGCTCCTGGCTACGATTTGCGATGAATTCAGGATCAAATATCCGCCCGACAACACGAGCATAAAGGTATTCACTGACATGATTAACGCCTACCTGCTGGAGGCCCACGCAAACGGCCGCAAGGCCGTGCTCCTGATAGATGAGGCCCAGAACCTCAGCACGGAGGTTCTCGAACAGCTCAGGCTTTTGACCAATCTCGAGACAAACCGTAAAAAGCTTCTTCAGATAATACTGATCGGTCAGCCGGAGTTGAGGGACAAACTGTCGGATCCTGGACTGCGTCAGCTCTCCCAGCGGATAATCGCCCGTTACCATCTAGGCGCTCTCTCAAAAAATGACATCAGCGCTTATGTGTCTCATCGCCTCTCTGTCGCGGGAATAAGAGACCGGTTATTTCCCGACGCGGTCATAAACAAGCTTTACCGCCTAACCGGAGGGGTGCCGAGACTGATCAATGTATTGTGCGACAGGGCGCTTCTGGGAACATACGCCATGAATAAAAGCCTTGTCAGCTCATCGACGCTCACAAAGGCGGCCCATGAAGTTTTCGGAGATAAAGCCCCCCTGATTCAGGGGCTGCGCACAAAAGCCGCTGTTTGGATAATTTCTTCTGTAATGATTGTTGTCGGGGCCGTAGTAGCGTCAACGTATTACAAGCCTAATGTCCCGGTGCGGCAAGCCGCAGATCATAAACAGGCTGAAACGGCCGGAGAGGCGGCAAGAAATGATCAGGGGACATCTGATTATGAGATGATCAAACCGGACATTATTGAAACCATTCAGTCGAGAAGGCTGAATCTGCCGTCTGAACTGCCTGCACCAAAAAGCAGTGAAACGGCATTCGCCGC
>JBFLYJ010000096.1:0-9255 GCA_040756635.1 Nitrospirota bacterium | reverse complement strand
AGTGCATCAGTAAGTTGTCACGGTTGGGATAAACCAGTCCTTCCCAGACATCCCCGGAAGAACATCCGATAACAGCGGCCAACATGAATGCACATAACCCGAATTTCAGTTTTCTCATCCCCTCTTCACTCCATTCTGTTCCAGAAAAGGTCACAATAGACCTGAGATTATATCGGCACTATCGGCATCTATAATAAATTAAACGCGTAACAGATTTAAAGTCTCGGCTCACTCTTCTTCAAGACCGAATTTCTTGAGTTTTCTCCAGAGTGATACCCTGTCTATGCCGAGAGTTTGCGCAGCCAGGGTCCTGTTGCCGCCGACCTCTTTCAGTACCCACTGGATATAGGACAGCTCCTGCTGCTCAAGTGACGGTATCTTTCCCTCTTTCTTTCTGAAGGTCCTGATACTTAATTCTCTCAGGTCTTCAGGCAGCTGGGCCACTTCAACCGTATCACCGGCCGCGAGTGCGACCGCCCTTTCCATTATATTTTCAAGTTCCCGTATGTTCCCGGGGAAATCATAGTTAACGAGAATGGACAAAACTTCCGCGCTGATTTCCTTGATCTCCTTCTTCATTAACGCCGAATATTTTTTAAGAAAATAGTAGCTGAGCAGAGGGATGTCGTCCCTTCTTTCAGAGAGAGGCGGGAGAAAAAATGAAACGACATTCAGCCTGAAAAATAAGTCCTCCCGGAAATGCCCTTCCCTTATGGCATCCTTGAGATCACGGTTGGTCGCGGCAATAAAACGGACATCGACCTTCAGAGTTTCGGTGGCCCCCAGTCGCAGCACCTCTTTTTCCTGAATGACCCTCAGAAGTTTTACCTGCATCGAGGGCTGCATTTCGGTTATCTCATCCAGAAAAAGAGTGCCGCCTGAAGCCATCTCGATCAGTCCTTTTTTCATGCCGGTCGCCCCGGTAAACGCGCCCTTCTCATAACCGAAAAGCTCGCTCGTCAATATGCTTTCTGTAAAGGCACCGCAGTTAATGGCCAAAAAAGGTGCATCCGCCCTTTTACTGCAAGCATGTATATACCTGGCAACCAGCTCCTTGCCTGTGCCGCTTTCCCCGCTGACTATAACATTGCAGTCCGTGGGTCCTATCTGCTGCGCAGTTTCCAAAAGGTTCCTGATCTTAATGTCATGACTTATAATTTTGACCTTCCCCTTGAATATGTCTATCTGTTCCCTTAAATGGGCATTCTCCTTTTTCAGTTTTACCTTTTCGTATGCTTCCCTCACTACCTTTCTGACTTCATCAAGCTTGAAGGGTTTTTCCAGATAGTAAAAGGCTCCTTTTTTCATCATGTCAATCGCATTAGGCAGAGACGCATGTGCTGTAATAATAATGACCTCCGTATCAGGATAAATGTCCCTGCACCTCTGGAGCACCTGCATCCCATCGACTTTTTCCATGCGGAGGTCGGTCAGTACCACATCAAATTCCTCTTTTTCCAGAATTCGCAGGGCACTTACGCCGCTGTTGGCACCCGTAACGCTATAGCCCTCTTTCTTCATGGCCCGTTCAAGATTTTTCACTGCGATCATTTCATCATCAACTATGAGGAGTTTCCCGGTCTGGTCCACTTGAATTCCTTTCATTAACAATTATTCACTGGTACTGAAACTGTGAGCCCGATGAGCCATCTCACAACAACAAATCTAAACTCTGGAACTATCGTCTCAATAACCACAGCAGCAATTTAGCTTATCATCAATCATTGCATAATGCAACTATTATCTTTTTCATGCAACAGCCACAGAAATACTGTTTTTTATCAAAGAGTTATTATAGTTAATGGAATGGAATTATCGTGCCGGAGAGTAATTATGCTGATTTCTAAAATACGGAGCGACACATAGCAGGACACTACGCAGGAACTGTGCGTTATTTTTACTATTACGACCGTTCAGTGCTGTCCGGCCCGGATTCTTCAAAAGTATAAATTTCCAGCAGAGACAAACACAGTGCCGCGATGAGAGGCCCCAGAATAAACCCTAGAAAGCCCAAATACTTTATACCTCCCAGGACACTAAAGAAAATCAGCAGAGTGTGGAGCTTCGTCCTGCCTCCAATAACGAGAGGTCTGATTATATTGTCAATACTGCCTATGAAGACAGCACAGAACATGAGAAAGCCTATGCCTTTGACGTAGCCCGCTGTCAACACCAGAAATATACCGGCCGGCACCCATATGGCAGCGCATCCGACAACAGGGATAAATGAAAATAACGCCATCGCAGTCCCCCATAAAACTGCTGAAGGAAGTCCAAAGATTACAAAAGCAATGCCTCCGAGGACTCCCTGAACCACCGCTACGGCCAGACCTCCATAGATAGCCGCAACAACGAGCTCCCTCACTCTCTGCTCAAGCCTGTTTTTTTGAATGTCAGAAAAAGGCAGCAGTCTCTTTATGAAATCAACGAGCGCATTCCCGTCTATCAGGAAATAGAATATTGTTAATAACATTATGCAGAAGTTCACGATAAACATCACCACATTTTTGAAAAAATCGGTCGTATGGCCTCCGATCAATTTTCCAAGCGACTTTAACACATCGATTGTCCCCTGCCTGAAGTCGACTCCTTCAAATATTTTATAAGAACCAATTTCGTCAAAAAATGATTTCAGCATCGGGTGGTCCTGAATGAGAGTTTCAGGATTAAACCCCTTCCCTTCAACGATACTGAGAACATCGGTAATCTCTTTTACAAGGGAAGCGATAATAAAAGAGAAAGGTCCCAGTATCAATACCAGAATAATCAAAAGGGTCATCAGTGAGGCTGCCCAGGGTCTTTTTAAATATTTGAGCAGTAAATTATCCAGCGGATAAAAAGTAATGCTCAGGACCATCGCCCACGCAATGGTGATCAGGAATGGACTGAGCACCTTGTATAAAAGATAGAACAGGACGAGGATTATCGCGAGGGAAAATGTTTTGTAGAGCCATTCCGTTTTCATAGTCGATAAATTCTATCAGATATTTTAACAGTATTCATTAAAAACGGACACTGCCCGCTGCCGCTCTGATGCTGAATTTCGGTCATTCCGGCTTTGTCCGGACTGTCGTCTGTCCGCAATTATAACGAATTTGATAAGTTTTCCCATACGATACGCCCAAAACGTGGCTATGGACTTGTCTTTTTGTTCAGAAGATAATGTTTGTTTTTTCTTTAAATACCTTATTGCCTGAGCACCCGACCAGGCAGGTCCCCTGTCAACTTACCTTCAAGAAGGGCCGGTTTACCGTTAATAAAGACATGACTGACTCCTTCCGGTTTCCTGAACGGGTCTCTGTAATCAGCCATATCGTTTATTTTTGCAGGATCGAATACCGAGATGTCCGCAATAAAACCTTTTCTCAGAATTCCCCTCTGAATGATGCCAAAAATCTCAGAAGGCAAACCGGTCATCTTATAAACTGCTTCACTGAGCGTCAATATACCGAGGTCTCTCACATACTTTCCAAGTATTCTCGGGAAAGAGCCAAACCCCCTCGGATGTGGCTTGCCCTTTGCGGTTATGCCGCTGAAACTCCTGACAGCGCTGTCAGTGCCGATCGCACAGTATGGACGCTTCAGGATAGCCCTCAGATTGTCCTCATTCATGACAAAAAAAATGGCCCCCACATTCAGTTCTTCATCCAGCAATAAATCAAACACCATGTCTACTTCCTTCACGCCTTCTGCAGCAGATATTTCGGAAATACTCTTGCCTTCCATCCATTTATTACGATCTAGGTTAACAGAAGATATAACGACTTTGTCCCAGTCGGACGGCTTTGTGTAGTTCTGCTTAATTCCGCCTGCAAGTTCTTTGCGCTGATTTTTAAGCCGCAAAATTTCTTTTTTATGGCCCCCCTCAAATGCCCAGGCAGGCAAAACAGTGTCCAGGTCCGTACTTGAAGCGATATAGGGATATCTGTCACAGGTTACACGGACACCGCTGCCACGCGTTTTTTCTATCAGCTGAAAAACCTTATCGATCTTGTTCCAGTTTTTTTCACCGCTTGTTTTGATATGGGATATATGGGCATGTATCCCTGCACTGCCTGATATATTGATGACCTCCTCGACCGACTCAAGCAGTTTATCGCCTTCACTTCTCATGTGGGTCGTATAAATACCTTTATGCCTGGCCGCTTCGCGCGACAGCATTATTATTTCGGAAGTGTCGGAATATACTCCGGGAGGATAAATAAGTCCCGTAGACAGCCCTATCGCGCCTTCATCCATGGAAGTTCTCAGAACGGAAATCATATTCTCCATCTCAGACAGGGAGAGAGTCTTGTCTGTATACCCTGCCACGGATGCTCTTATGTTTCCGTGTCCGACAAGGGTCATGAAATTTGTGCCGAACTTCCTTTGTTCCAGGAGATTGAAATATTCCGAAAAGGTATGCCACCTCTCCTTTATATTTATCGTGTCTAACTCCGCCTCCCGCTGTTCAAGCGCGGGCCCGTAAAGAGGTGCGGCAGACAATCCGCAATTGCCGTTTATCTCGGTGGTTACTCCCTGGCATATCTTTCCCTCTGCCCTGCCGTCCGCAAGCAGAGCAAATTCGGAATGCGCATGGGCATCTATGAACCCCGGACAAACAACAAGCCCTTTAACGTCAATCGTCCTGTCTGCATTAACATGAGACAGGTCCCCTAAGTCAATAATGCGGTCACCCTGAATCGCGATGTCCGCTTTTAGCGGAGGAACTTCCGGCGCCGATCCGTCTACTATCATTCCCCCTTTTAGCAAATAATCAATTCTCAAATGCCTTCTCCGGTATCGGATATTTCCCTGGCCTTTTTAAGACTCCTCTCAAAGAGAGGTGTCAATAATGATACAGCAAGTCTTACTTTCCCGGCCAGGCTCGTTCCCTCTGTGTTTTTTATGTCCTTGTACAACTCCAGTGCTTCATTATAAACGATTGGCAGCAACCGCAGGGTAAGCGACATGGTCAGAAGAAGCTCATTGATGAATCCAGATCTTCCGAGGGGGCCAAGGAGTCTTCCCATCCCTGAAACGAGATCCTCTGCTTTGGTAGTTGCCGTTAATACTTTCGCGCCGAATATTAATATGAGGAGCCTCAATGTCAAACGGCCTCCGCGCTGCAGACCTTCTTCCGTTATAGTTAGTCCTGAAAGTATGAAAACTGTCTTCCCCTCCTGAAACAGGATGTTGCTGATAAACGTAAATGCAAGGAAAAGAGTGATCGGCACCAAACCGCGCCTCAGAGCAGAAACAGGCGCATTAAATGCGATGACCGCTACAGAACAAAGCAGAAGGACATGAAGCAAATCGGAGTCGGTAAAAAAAACAGCTATGATTAGTAATATGTAAAGAACTATCTTGATAAGAGGTGAGAGAGGCTTCATCATCCGGCCCGTCTAGAAAAATGGCACGATCTTTTTGTGACCGAACAGGCCTTTGCTGATTCATCCTCCGGAAGCATGCTTTTGAAGAGTGTCGACAACGAGTGCTGATTGTGAAATATAGGCATCGATTCCTTTTGCAATCGCCTCCGCTACTTTATTTCTATAACTGTCAGCGGCAAGTCTTTTTTCCTCCTCATGGTTACTGATGAATGAAATCTCAACCAGTATAGACGGCATCTCAGCCCCCACAAGGACATAAAACAATGCATATTTTACACCGAGATCTTCAATTTTGGAATAGTCGCTGCGCAGAGTGTTGACCAGAGAACTCTGCACATTATAGGCGAGTCTCATGGACTCCTCTCTTTTATTATTTCTTGCGAGGTCCTGGAGAATCATCTGGAGGCCGTCCTGGATCTTCTCCATCTTGCTGACAGTGATCTTATTTTCCCTGGCAGCGACCCTCAATGCTTCCCTGTTATTCGTCCAGTTCAGAAAGTATGTCTCTATGCCCCTTGTATTTTTCCGTTCGCTCGCGTTGACATGTATAGAAACAAAGAGAGAAGCCTTCTGAGAATTTGCCATTTCCGTTCTTTCATTTAGCGGCACGAATATATCTTTATCTCTGGTATAAATGATTTTGACTCCCTCTTTCTTTTCGAGTATCTCCCCGAGTTTCTTTCCGACATACAATGTTATGTCTTTCTCCTGAAGTCCGCCGGGGCCGATAGCTCCAGGGTCTTTTCCTCCATGCCCTGCATCAACTACTATTGTCTCGATCTTATTAGGGGCTTTGTCCGGCAGTGTCTTGATATTTTCCTTGTTTGCCCTTGTAGATTCTCCGTCACCATCAGGATAAACATCTATGACCAGTCTTGCAGGTTCATCAAGAATAAACGTCGAATATTTGCTTATTTTTTTGATATCAAGAACCACTCTTACTGTACTTGCATTAAACTGTGATATACGGACTTTGCTCAGGATCCCGTCCTTAATGGGAACGGATGTCTTTACGTCCCGTGATAAAACACAGTTTTCAATATCGAAGAAAATCCTGTCTGGGTTCGGAATCCTTTGCTGGGTAAACACGATGGGCCCGCTTACATCAACCACTATTCTGGTCTGTCCTTTATACGATGAATAACGCAGTCCCTGTACAGAGGTTTGTTTAGATGCCTCACTCATACTGAGAATTAATATAAAAAAAAGCAAAGGCAGAATAAAAGCCTTTTTCATGTATTATTTGTAAACTAAAAACAGAGGAAATGTCAACGGTTAGAAATTCATGAAGAAGTTTAAACTATTGTGAAGCGGGAATAGGGAAATTATATGACGGCAGATAAGCAAACTTGATTAGTGTATCGCTGAAAGAGAAATAATAGACGCAATCTAAGAACCACTGTTAAAAGTCACCTTCATCCCAGAAAATAATTATATGAGAGCCGCTCTTCATCGAAGTAAAAATCATGTAAATGCATTTATATTTACAATTTTATAATATCGGGTTGATTCTATTCTATTTTTTATATTAAGTCAATAAATTTTTTACTTGCATTATGGCATTATGCATTCGACCTTCTTTTTGCAATTGATCAATGCATCAAAGCTACAGTTTTTTCCTGGCGCATAACTACAGCCAGAGTGGTTACTGATCAATAAAAAATCGGAAGGGCAACACAAAAATTAATAGGTTTGTTTGGCTAACCAGCTTGCTTCATAGCCCACCTCGATATCGCCGGACATTTGTCTATCGAGCTGTGGGTATGTTTGAAGCAATTCTTTCACAAGCTTTTCCCTTTCTTTCATAGAAAGCTCTGTAAAAAAGGGGGACTCATCAAGAATTGTAAAGAGAGAAAACAATCTATTGAAAAGCATTTTAACCTCCCTGCTTAAACACAAAGCAAATACTGTGCCTTAATTATTTTTTCTTATTTTAGAGGGAGTTCAAGACCCACAACTGAGGATGCAAAGCGCAGAAATGTAAACTTGACTTACAAAAATGGGATTGGTTTACACTTTCGTATTACAACAGCGCCTGAAAAATCAAACTAAATATTATACTTTTTCCTGAGACTATAGACTGATGGCCTGCTAATCCCTAAGACCCTTGCGACTTTTGATATATTGTTATTACAATGCCGCAAGGCTTCAATTAATTTCTGCTTTTCGATGGAGTAGCGAACCTCTTTCAATGAGGTCAAAGTATCAGGCTGCATAACAGGGACTTTTAAATCCAGATCAACCGGTCCCACTGTCGGTTCTTTCGACATTACAACCGCTCTTCTCACTCTGTTGACGATTTCCCTGACATTGCCCGGCCAGTCATAATTCCTGATGGAATCAAGAGCTTCTGAAGTGAATGTTTTACTTAAGTTCATTTCTTTTGCATATTTATTAAGGAAATATCTTGCAAGAATTATCTTGTCTTCACCCCTATCGCGTACAGATGGCAGGTTTATATTAAATACATCCAGTCTGTAAAAAAGGTCTTTCCTGAAAGTCCCCTTTGCTATAGCGGATTTAAGGTCCTTGTTCGTGGCCGCTATAAGTCTGGCATCAATCTTTTTACCTCCTGTCGCGCCAATTTTCTCAACGATCTTGTCCTCAAGGAACCTCAAAAGTTTTGATTGCAGATTCATTGACAGTTCCCCGATTTCGTCAAGAAAAATCGTACCGCCATCGGCAAATTCAAATTTCCCGATTTTGCTGGCATATGCGCCGGTGAAGGCACCCTTTTCATGACCGAAGAGCTCTGCCTCGAGCAAATTATCCGGAATCGCGGCACAATTTATTGTTACAAATGGCTTGTTTTTTCTTTGACTTCTCTCATGAATTGCCATTGCGGTCAATTCCTTCCCGGTCCCGCTTTCACCGGTTATAAGGACGGGAATATCAGTGGGTGCTACCTTTCTTATCATCGAAAAGACATTCAGAATTCCCTGGCTAGAACCAACGAACTCTTCATTAATATCAAGGTTTTTACCAACACCGAGGATCTGGATATCTATAAAATTCAGAATCTTGTACATATCTTCAATTGAAAATAATCCGCTCTTTAAATCGAGCCGTTTGATGAATGATTCTTTTTCATGATCTACTATATAATCCTGAGAATAGAAATTAAGACTCCAACCGCACTTATCACAACGTCTTAGTTTCTGAGTATTTTCCTTGCCGCAGTATGGACAAGAGAGATCATCTTGCATGTTTTCTTTTATATAATCCCACAATTTCAGCTTGGTATCTCTGTTTATGTTATAGAACCTCGTTGCGAAGCCGTCATTTTCTGATCGGGTTACTTCTCCTAAAATTTCAAATTCACCATGTTTAGGCAAATCATATCGCAATCCGAGAATTTTATTCTCACTGAAAGGCGTCGCATAATCAATAAATCCGCCGCTTAAGCTAAGGGAGGAAAATTTTGCCTGTGTTTCTGTGATCCCTTTGCCGCCATTGTTACTGGAAATAATAAAAACAGGCAAATCAACTTTACATCTAACATCTAAGCGTGACATCATGATTCCTCCCTGTAAAAATATTTAAAGTAATTGGTTTAATTAGAAAAGCTTATGTCTAAGATACCACAAAAAATATCGCTTGTCAAGATTTTTTACATGCTTATTTTACATACTATAAACATAAAAATAAACATATATTATATCTTGGAAGGAAAAAACGCCGGGATATTCCCGGCAGTTACAGAATAGTGACTATTTTAATGAGAGCTTTGGATAAGGACGGGGAAGCATTTCACACAAATATACAATAATTCTCCCTTATATTCACAAGAAAGCAACAATACATCATCACTCGCTATGCCGCAATTTAGACACTTATGCTCCATTATTATTCTCCATAAGTTTTTTCATTTCATCAACTATGG
>JBFLYJ010000095.1:0-9276 GCA_040756635.1 Nitrospirota bacterium | reverse complement strand
GTAGTCTATCATGAATATATCAAAGCAAAGGCCGTTATAAAGGGAGTGGAAAGATGTTTGACAGGATAACATTTGATTCCACAATAATGGGCGGCAGGGTATGTATCAGAGGTATGAGGATACCTGTCTCTGTAATTGTAGGGCAGATCGCGCATGGAGCTACTGTTAAGGAAATTCTCGCTGACTATCCTGATCTTGAACCTGAAGATGTTCAGCAGGCTCTTGAATACGCCGCCTGGCTGACACGGGAAGAAGTTATCACAGGGTAGCTGACTGTTATGAAATTCCTTTATATATTAATTCTCCGGAATCACCGTCAGTAAACGCGATACTTCAACGGGATGCCCGGCAATGAATCTCAGTTCATCGTCTGTCAGGGGTTTCTGATTCAGCAGATTTGCATATTGTACTAATTCAAGTATTCTTCTCGCTTCTTTTTCATTATGGAACCGGATGCCGAGCTTGTCGTAGACGTGCATAAAGCCTTTAAGCCCCCCGTATTCTCCTGTTGTTATTACCCTCCCTGTATGCAGCTGCTCGGGTTCGCCCCTGCCTACGTCTTCCGGATCGTAGAGTTCGTAATTACGTCTGTTTTTCAATGCGCCGTCTGCATGGATTCCTGATTCATGCGCAAAGGCATTCGAGCCGACCCCGACCTGCTTGATGGGAATGGGGATGCCGAATGCATAAGAAGCGTAGCGGGCGATCTTCCATGACTTCTTCAGATCAACGCGTTCGTCAAGATGTATCTTGTCCTCGAAACCGTGCGAATATCTGAGGGCGAGTATGGTTGAGACCAGATCGCAATTGCCGGCCCTTTCGCCGTAGCCGTTGATCGTTGTGTTGATGTAAGCGTCGATTCCGTTTTCAACAGCGCCCTGCGCGCCCGCGAGCGACACGGCCTCTGCCATACCGAGGTCGTTATGGCAGTGCATTTCAAGAGGGAAGAGGGTGGCCTTTGCGATCCTGCTGATTTTTTGATATATCGTTATCGGGTCATCAGCCCCCAGCGTATCACAATAACGGAAACGGGCGCCCCCGTTTTCTTTTGCCGCAAGTATGAATTCTATGAGCTTGTCTGTTTCAGTGCGTGAAGCGTCCTCGGCATTTATCCCTACAGTACCGGCGCCGAGCGCCCTGGCCGTCTTGAGAGCATCGACCATTGATTTAAGGATGTCTTTCCAGGTCTTTCTGCCCTGGAATTTCCCTTTGATCATTATGTCTGACGTGGAAACCGATATGTTAAGATGCCTGATGTCAGGACAGTTCTTAAACGTCAGCTCGACGTCTTCAGGGACGGCCCTGCACCAGCCTTCAAGGCGTATGTTCTTTATCGCCCCCTTTTTCACCAGCGCGAGGTTGGCATTGATGTAATTCACTTCCTGCTTCAGTGTCGGGAAACCGATCTCGCTCTGGAATATTCCCATTTCATCGAGATATATATTGAGCATCGTTTTTGCGAGCTTGCTTAACAGTATCCTCGATGTCTGGACGCCGTCCCTGTTTGTTACGTCTATAAGATATATGTTTTTCATGGTCAACTGATTAAAAGAATAATGCAGGGGTTGGAAATTTATTTGTTTTTCGATACATTAAATGCAATGTTAATCAAGGTCAGGATGTTTCTCTTATTCAAAGCCATATGCATGATTTGATTATGAGTCTATCGAGTTAAACAAATAAATTTCCAACCCCTGCATTATTTAAATACAATGCTTGCACAAACCGGGTCATAATCACCGGTATTGAGAATCTGACAACATTCCTCCCCCTTAACGGAGGAGGAATGTCTGTTCTGAACCGGCGTATCTGTTAAATATCGTAATAGAGGAAGAACTCGTACGGATGAGGTCTCAGTCTCAGGGCATCAACCTCATTTTTCCTCTTGTAATCGATCCATTTTTCGATAGCGTCCTGGGTAAATACGTTTCCTTTAAGCAGGAAAGCGTGATCATTCTCCAGCGCGTCGAGGGCCTCGTCGAGGCTGCCCGGCATCTGAGGGATGTTCTTCAGCTCCTCAGCCGGAAGATCATAGAGGTCCTTGTCCAGCGGTTCTCCTGGATCGATCTTGTTTTCGATACCATCGAGTCCTGCCATCAGCATCGCCGAAAAGGCCAGATAGGTGTTGCATGAGGGGTCAGGGAACCTTACCTCCACCCTTTTTGCCTTGGGGCTTGCCGAGTAAGTCGGTATCCTTATGGAAGCGGAGCGGTTTCTCGCTGAATACGCGAGGTTGACCGGCGCTTCAAATCCGGGGGTGAGTCTCTTGTAAGAATTTGTGGTCGGGTTCGTTATTGCCGCCAGCGCCTTGGCGTGTTTCAGTACGCCGCCGATATAATAAACAGCCATTTCACTCAGTCCCGCGTATCCGTTGCCCGCAAATTTCGGCTTGCCGCCTTTCCATATGCTCTGGTGTACATGCATACCCGAACCGTTGTCGCCGAAGAGCGGTTTTGGCATAAAGGTTACTGTCTTGCCGTGTCTCCGCGCAACGTTTTTGATGATGTATTTGAAAAGCATGTTCTTGTCCGCCATCCTGACGAGCGAATCGAATCTCATGTCGATTTCGGCCTGTCCCGCGGTGGCCACTTCATGGTGCTCTCTCTCAACATAAATACCGCATTTGATCATCTCCATGACCATCTCGGTCCTGAGATTGACCTGGCTGTCGGTAGGCGGTACAGGGAAATAACCTTCCTTGTGCCTGGGCTTGTACCCGAGGTTCGGGTTTTCCTCACGGCCGGAATTCCAGATGCCTTCCGTGGAATCGATATAGTAATATCCGCTGTGGGAATTCTGGTCGAAACGGATGCCGTCAAAGATGAAGAATTCCGCTTCAGGACCGAAATAGGCGGTGTCGCCGAAGCCCGTTGATTTTAAATACGCTTCCGCTTTCTGCGCGATGTATCTCGGGTCCCTTGTGTAGAATTCCTTTGTAATAGGGTCGACGATATTGCAGATCAGGCTGATAGTCGGATACTCCATAAACGGGTCCATGAAGGCGGTTGAGGCATCGGGTATTATGAGCATGTCCGATGTGTTGATCGCCTGCCATCCCCTGATGGATGAGCCGTCAAACCCGAGCCCCTCCTCAAATATTTCTTCCTTCAGTTCATCGATTGGCACGGCAAAGTGCTGCCATATGCCGGGGAAATCAAGGAACTTGAAGTTTGCCATCACGGCCTTGTTTTCCTGGGCCATCTTTAGTACGTCTTTTGGTTTCATGTTCATCCTCCTTTATTGTTATTATCAGTTCTACTGATATTTATAATTGACGAATGTACCGGTCTCAAATAAAAAAATTATCATAAAACCTGAACGCCCGTTTCTTGTATTCAGGGAATATTTCCCGGGCGGTATCAAGCATGCCTGTCACGTCAAATCCTTCCTCCTTTCTAAACCATTCTTCTATTATTGCCGGGGTCACTTCAATATGAAACTGAAGCCCGTAAACATTATTGCCGTATCTGAATGCCTGGTTCTCATAATGGGCAGATGATGCCAGGCGCGTCGCTTTTTCCGGAAGGTCGAAGGTGTCACCGTGCCACTGGAAGATGTCAGCATAGGATTGATTACCGACCGCAAGCGATGAAAAGACAGCGTCCTGCATACCCTCTCCGGTTATCTCTACCTTTTCCCATCCGGTTTCCTGAACGGGTCCTTTATACACTCTTGCCCAAAGGGCATTGGCGATTATCTGGGCACCCAGGCAGACTCCCAGCACAGGCCTTCCGGTTTTGATGAAGACCCGGATGATAGCCGTTTCCAGATGCAGAAAGGGCAGCCCCTCTGATTCGTAAACCGCCATCGGCCCCCCCATGATAACGAGATGAGTATAAGGCCTGAGGTCCGGCAGCTCGTCAATTGCGCCGCAGCCGGAAAATTCCAGCACAATGTATTTCATCCCTTGTTCTATCAGATAGTCTCCTATGGTGCCGGGACCTTCGCTGGGTGTATTTTTAATGATCAGTACATTCATTTATTGTATTGGTACTGTTAAATGAAATAGCCTTCTTCTCCGTGCAGGGTTATATCAAGGCCCTGGACTTCGGCGCGTTCATCCACCCTTAAACCGACAAGGGCATCCACCACTTTAAGGATGATGGCGCACACGACAAAGGAGTATACCGCTACGGCCCCAACGCCTATCAGCTGGTTTATGAGCTGCTGGGAATTTCCAAAATATAATCCGTTCACTCCGTTTATCGCTGCCGAGGCAAAAATTCCCGCTCCTATTGTCCCAATTATACCACCGACTCCATGTACCCCGAACGCGTCAAGCGAATCATCATAGCCTAATTTAACTTTGGAATTCAAGGCAAGATAACAGATGCATCCAGCTGCCGCTCCTATGACAAGGGCGGGGATAGGCCCTACAAAACCTGCAGCGGGGGTTATTGTTGCAAGCCCGGCGATCGAACCTGTTGCGGCCCCGAACATCGTCGGTTTACCACGGTGTTTCCATTCTATAATTACCCATGTTACAGTTGCCGCCGCCGCCCCTATATGAGTAGTGACAAAAGCCATTGTGCTTAGTCCACCGGAACTGAGGGCGCTGCCCGCGTTAAAGCCGAACCATCCGAACCACAATATTGCGGTCCCCGTAACCGTCATAGGCAGGTTGTGGGGAGTCATCGAATCCTGTAAATAACCTTTCCTGTGTCCGATAATCAGTGCGGCTGCGAGCGCTGAAATTCCTGAAGTTACATGGACTACCAAACCACCGGCAAAATCGACCACACCGAGTCCGCTCAGCCATCCTCCACCCCAGATCCAGTGGGCCACGGGGTCGTAGATGAAGGTAGTCCATAAGAGGATAAAAATCACGTAGGAGGAAAACTTCATCCTCTCGGCAAAGGCCCCGCTTATCAGGGCAGGGGTAATCACTGCGAACATGCCCTGATAGATCATAAAGGCAAGATGCGGTACAGTAGGGGCATAATGGGAGGGCTCAAGACCGACCCCGTTGAGTCCGAACCACTCAAGGTTGCCTATAAAACCGCTTATATCAGGACCAAACGACAGGGTGTAGCCTATCAGTATCCATTGAAGGGTTATAATGGGAATCGCCATAAAGCTGTGCATAATCGTTCCGAGAACGTTTTTTCTTCTGACCATGCCTCCGTAAAAAAGCGCCAGCCCCGGGGTCATCAGCATTACGAGGGCTGCCGAGACAAGGATCCACGCAGTGTCTCCGGTATCGGGTTTTGCGGTTTCGGCGGCAAAGGCGGGGCTGCAAAGGAGAGCCCAGAACACAGAGCCCAGAGCCCAGACTTTTTTAGATAAGATATTTCGAAGCGTGCTCTTGGGCCTGTAATCTGTATTCTGTGATCTGTTGTCTGATTTGTTGTTTTTCATCATATCGCCTCCTCCCCTCGTTCCCCTGTCCGAATTCTTATTACATCCAGTAGATCATAGATAAATATTTTTCCGTCCCCTATTTCCCCTGTCTTGGCGCTCTCCTGTATCGCATTAAGAACGCTGTCAAGTTTATTATCAGGGATCGCGACCTCTATCTTGATCTTGGGAAGAAACCGCACCTCGTATTCGACGCCTCTGTAGACTTCCATGTGACCTTTCTGTCTGCCGAAGCCCTTGACCTCAATAGCTGTCATTCCTACGATCCCGATGTCCGTCAGGGCCTTCCTTACATCATCGAAGCGGAAATGCTTGATGATCGCTGTAACCATTTTCATTCAACATACCTCCTGGTTAATATGTCCTTATTATTAGACGTTTTAACATTTATCAAGATGTATGCCAGTTTGAAATGATGTAATTTTAAGGAGTTTGCTGTAAATAGCACCTACAATTTTGTATTGGCTACAAAATTGTAGGTGCTATTTATCAAAAAAGACCAAAATTGTTATTAAAGCGGACATTTTCTGAAGCCTGTATATTACCAGCCGTATCCTGTCTCCTCATGATGGCTCAGGTCAAGTCCCTGTACCTCTTGTCCCTGGTCTGCACGGATCCCCATCACCGCATCTATGAATTTCAGTGCCGCAAACGAGACGAACCCGCTCCATACAATAGTCACAAGAACGCTCTTAAACTGTATCCATATTTGAGCTCCTGCACTCGCTGCCTTGATCCCTGAACCACCCATGAACTCTGCGGCGCAGAGTCCAGTTAGCAGTGCGCCGATTATTCCTCCTACACCATGGACCCCGAAGACGTCGAGGCTGTCGTCGTACCCGAATGCCCTTTTCATTGACGTTGCGGAAAAATAACATAATGTCCCTGAAGCCGCGCCTATGACAAGCGCGCCCATGGGGCCTGCTGTTCCTGAGGCAGGGGTTATCGCAACGAGTCCGGCAACAGCGCCTGTGGCTATGCCTACAGCCGTGGGTTTGCCGCTGCGTACCCATTCAACCATCATCCAGCTTAAAGCGGCGGTGGCGGTTGCTATATGTGTTACAAGCATCGCCATCCCTGCTGTCCCGTCCGAGGCCAGCTGACTACCTGCGTTAAAACCGAACCAGCCTACCCACAGCATACCCGTCCCGATCAGAGCAAAGGGGACGTTATGCGGCAGCATCGCCGTCGTTCCATGTCCGTGGCGCTTCCCTACGAGGATGCAGGCCACAAGACCGGCTATTCCGGCATTGATATGCACAACAGTACCTCCGGCAAAATCCAGTACCCCCCAGTCAGCGAACAGGGCGCCTCCTCCTCCCCAGGCCATATGGCATATAGGCAGGTAAGAAAACGTGGACCAGATTAACGTAAACAGCATTACGGCGCTGAACTTCATTCTTTCCGCGAAGGCGCCTACCATCAGCGCGGGTGTGATGATCGCAAAGGTCATCTGGAAGATAACAAAGACCGTCTGCGGGATCGTTCCGGAAACGCTGTCCACGCTGATGCCTGACAGGAAAGCATTTCCCAACCCTCCTATGAAGGAATGGATGTTTATGGTCCCTTCAACCATCCCCGTGTTGTCGAATGCGATACTGTATCCGTAAAATACCCAGATGACCGACATCATGCATGTTATGGCAAAGCACTGCACGAAAATCGAGAGGACGTTTTTCTTTCTTACGAGACCGGCGTAAAACAGGGACAGTCCCGGGATAGTCATAAACAATACCAGCGCTGTCGCAACGATCATCCATGCGGTGTCTCCGCTGTCGATCTTGGCCGTCTCCTGTGCCGGCGCTGAAACCGGCAGAAGAAGAAGCAACAGCAGTAATGCAGCTGCGTATTTTCTAAGATTCATTTTTTTCATGTTCTCCTCTCCTGATGCTGATATTGTATTTTCTGATCTTGTACCCTATCATCCGTTCAGTAATTCCGAGTCTCCTGGCGGCATGCGCCATGATGTAGTTACACTCTTCAAGGGCCTTGACGATTTCCTCTTTTTCAAGGTGTTCTATTTTGTCCTTTAGATTGATCATGTCGTCTGTTTTTTTATAATGCCAGAACCATGCCAGTTCGTAACCCGCCGGAATTAAAAGAGAGAAGATGTGACATTTGTGCAACAAAAATGTAAACGTTACAAAATTGTGATGATAAAGGGGCGGACAGCAATCCGCCCCTGCCGATGATACAGGCCCGTCAACCGTGACTTGTCAAAGCGCTTCTTCTCCCCGTTCCCCGGTCCTGATCCTTATAACGTCTTCAAGCTCATAGATGAATATTTTGCCGTCTCCGATCTCACCGGTCTTCGCATTGTCCTGAATGACCTTGATCACTTCTTCGGCCTTTGAGTCGGAAACAGCCAGCCCCAGCTTGATCTTCGGGAGGAACTTCACTTCATATTCAACCCCCCGGTATACTTCCATGTGGCCTTTCTGCCTACCAAAACCTTTGACCTCTGTGACGTTCATGCCCTGTATGCCAATTTTATTAAGTGCGTCTCTGACTTCATCAAGCTTGAAATGTTTGATAATAGCTTCTATTTTTTTCATGTCTTCTCCTTTCCTAGATACCGGCGCCTGAAACTTCGGTGTGTGCCTGAAAATCAGGGTATGCCGCAAGTCCGTGTTCACCGAGATCGAGACCTTCCATCTCCTCTTCCGCACTTGCCCTGAGCCCGATAGTCGCCTTTATTACTCTGAATAAAATGTAAGCGGTAGGGAACACCCACAGAAAGGCCGCCCCCATTCCCAAGAGCTGGACGCCTATTAATTTCATTGTCACCCCTTCGGCGTTAAACAGCCCTGCGGCAAGGGTCCCCCAGGCACCGCATACACCGTGGACCGAAACAGCACCTACCGGGTCGTCGATTTTCAGGGTCTGGTCGATAAACACCACTGAGAGAACGACAATGACACCTGCGATTAAGCCTATGAGAATTGCACTGCCCGGAAGAACATTTGCACAGCCTGCGGTAATACCGACCAGTCCGGCAAGCGTTCCATTTAATGTCATGGTCGCATCAGGTTTCCTGAATTTGATCCATGAAATAACCATTGCTCCGAAGGCGCCTGCGCACGCGGCAAGAGTGGTATTGACCGCGATGAGAGCCGTGTCCGTATTTGCTGCGGTCGTGCTTCCCGCGTTGAATCCATACCATCCAAACCAGAGGATGAACACGCCGAGGGCGCCGGTGGTAATGCTGTGGCCCGGCATCGCCTTTGCCTTTCCGTTGACATACTTGCCTAACCTCGGGCCTATGACGATTGCACCAGCAAGGGCCGCCCATCCGCCCACAGAATGCACCACCGTGGACCCCGCGAAATCTATGAATCCCAGACCTTCAAGCCATCCCGAACCTTTATAAAGGCTGCCCCATGCCCATGAACCAAAGATGGGGTATATCAGGGCGCTGATCACCACCGAGTAAATAAGGTAGGAGACAAACTTGGTCCTCTCAGCCATCGCACCCGACACTATTGTGGCCGCGGTCGCAGCAAACACCACCTGAAACATCCAGAACGCCAGCGTCCATGGATCTTTGTCCGCGGCATAGTCACTGAGGAAAAAGCCTGTCGTTCCGAACCAGCCTGTTTTTGATACCCCGAACATAAGCGCAAATCCGATCGCCCAGTAGGCGATTGCTCCCAGTGACATGTCCATCAGGTTTTTCATAATTATATTTACGGTATTCTTTGCCCTTGTAAAGCCTGCTTCAACCATCGCAAAACCGGCCTGCATGAAAAACACCATAAATGCCGCGACAAGTGTCCAGAGAAAGTCGGCATTCTTCTGCACCGCGGTGATCGCTTCCGCGTTGCCGGCAACCGTCGGCGCAGCATCTTCTGCAAGCACTGTCACGGGGACTGCCAACACGAGTATTAGTAACATTAATGATATCCACCGTTTCATTTT
>JBFLYJ010000094.1:0-9320 GCA_040756635.1 Nitrospirota bacterium | reverse complement strand
ATCACAAATTCCCATGGGGCCAAAAACATTGTCATGTTCAATTAAACTGTTGGGTACAAGGCAAGAAAGGGAACTCATTTACAATTAGAATTCCTTTCCCGTGTAGCTGGAGGAATGGTGGAAATGACAATAATCCGAGCGACGCATCAAACTGAGATATCAGCAATTCTGGATAGAATTCATGACAGATTCTTTGTCGTAGAGGATATAGTCTTTGATCCTGAAAGCAGATGCCTGAGAATTCCTCTTTCTGTCATTGATGATAAAGGCAACTTATCAAGGAAAATATTCTTTCTGAAAAAGTTAACTCACGATATTCTTGCCGCTGAACTCATTATAAAAAATGTAATTGATTACAAAATTGAGGACATATCTCAAACTGGAAAAGGGGACATTAATACTATTGTCTTGGATGAAGATAATTTGGTTATTAAATGTGGGTTACCAGTAACAGTAACGATTAAAGTCTCAGAATTATTGCTTGAATTAATAGTTAGCGACAAAGTTGTTGGGCAAAAGAGTTTCTGGAATTAAAAATGGCGGGGTACCCCTGATAACCGAAAGAAGGGAATTGAAACATGTGAAATGTGAAACATAGGGTCAGCCCTTGACAGGCTGTTGAAAAACCCTGTTCCCAACGAATAAATTTCATGCTTAAATACATCTTCTAAGGGACGTACGGGGTCAGGCTTAATAATTGAGATATTCCCCAGCCCACAACAACCGTTATCAGTTGAATGGGCTGACTATAAGCAACCTGAAACAACTTTCTTACACAAGAGACAACACCGGCAATATCACAGCGATCACGGATATGTTTAATCCTTCAAAGAACAAATCTTACACCTACGATACTCTCCATCGTTTAACGGTGACAACGGGTCAATGGGGAACGATTTCATACACATACGATCCTGTTGGAAACAGGACACTTGAAACGACAGGCGCAGGGAGCACGACATACAGTTATGCGGCCGATACGAACAAACTGCTTTCAGCCTCCGGAGTGAAGATGTATAATTTCGGATACGATAATAATGGCAATACTACGGTTGAGAACAACAGACAATACATCTACAACTACAACCAGAGGTTGTCACGATTTACGGAGAATGGGATAACAAAGGGTGAGTACGTATACAATGCCAAAGGACAGAGGGTAAAGAAGACCGTTGACGGCCAGACAACGGTCTACAACTACGACCAGAATGCTATGTTGATTATGGAATCTACAGGTTCCGGTACAATCACAGCGGAGTATGCTTATCTAAATGGGCAGCCGTTGGCGAAGATAGAGAACAATAATGTTTACTATTACCACAACGATCAACTCGGATCACCCATGTTGATGACGGATTCCTCCGGAGCAGTTGTCTGGCAGGGAGAGTACCTCCCGTTTGGAGAACCTTATTCATTAACCAACACTGTCACAAACAATTTCCGCTTCCCTGGACAGTATTACGATGAAGAGACGGGATTGCATTACAACTACTACAGGGACTACAAGCCGGAGGTCGGCAGGTATATGGAGGCTGATCCGATTGGGTTGGAGGGGGGAGTTAATTTATATGCTTATGTCGGAAATAATCCCGTGAATTTAATAGACCCGTTCGGGTTAGCTGTAGGTGACTGGTGGGATATTCCCGCGAATTTTACAAGAGCATATAAAATTTCAGTGGAAGAAAGGGCTAACCGCCCTACAGCACACAATACTTCTGAAGACGCAATGCGACATGCAGAATGGAACAGAAGAATGGTTGAGGAAACCAATTCCTTTACCGCATGGATTTCTGGTGTTGGCCACGAGATAGATAATTTTATAAATGGCCAACCTTGGAGTGAAGGCATGATGGATTTATACAATAATGCTGTTGGGCGTGCTGCTGGCAGAGCAGGTGTCCCCGTTGATCCGAGTAAACTTCAGGTCTCTCCTAATAATAGTCCCTCACTTAATTCATATCCGGGCGGAGGGTGTCGGAAATAATGAAAAAAAGAGCATCGTTCCCTTGTTGGTTATTAATATTTTTTGCCCTGCTTTTAACCGTTTCGTGCCGGCAAAACAAGGGGCAAATCATTCTGATTAACAATAGCAATGAAATAGTAAAACTTGCCCGTATAGAGGTCTGCAAGCAAATTGTTGAAATTAAAAACATTCGACCTCATGAGCAGGCTATAGGCAATTATAAGGTCAAAGGTGACGATCATTATGACATATTAATTAAATTTGCTTCTGGGAAGGAGATTAAAAAACAAACTGGGTATGTTACTTCTGGTTTCGATTTACATCAAGATACATTAAGTATAACTGAAGCAGATGTTGCCATCGTTGATGCTAAAGTCAAATAGTAACCACGGTGTCAGCCCCGGACACGGGACAAATCAATAAGAGAGCAGCAAGAGGATGCTGGCCACTGATTGAAAACGGAATGGGGTCACCCATTTAAATGGCATGTGTCAAGCAAAAGAATATCCCTATACATGAAAAGGAACTTTTCAAGGGGCAAGGGGTCAGACTTGAGAATTGAGATATTATCCGGCTTGAAATAAAATCAGAGCTGATTGGGAGAATGGGGTCAGGCTTGCAAACATGCAAATAAATCGGTAATATTCTGACACAATGGCAAGACCACCGCGCATAGAGTATCCTGGAGCTTTTTATCATGTAATAGTACGTGGCAATCATCGTCAGGCAATATTTGAGGATGCGAAAGACAGGATTAAATATCTTGGCCTTTTGGAGCATTACAAGAAGCGGCACGGATTTGTGTTGTATGCATATACCTTAATGACAAATCATGTGCATCTGTTGATTGAAACGCCTAACTCTCCGATATCGAGGATAATGCAGGTCATCAACTTTACTTACACCCGTTATTTTAACAGCAAATACAAGAAAGCGGGGCATCTGTTTCAGGGGAGATACAAGGCGTATTTATGTGATAAAGACGGATATTTGTTAAGCCTGATTCGATATATACACTTAAACCCAGTGAGGGCAAAGCTGGTAAAGTACCCGCAGGAGTTCAAATGGAGCAGCCACGGTGAATACCTGGAGAAGAGAAACGGCATTGCGGAAACGGACAAGGTGTTGCGGATGTTTTCAGAGAAGCCGTCGGAGGCACGGAAACTATACAGGGACTTCGTGGACGTAGCAATAGGGATAAAGAGTGACGGGTCAATATACAAGGCAGTAGGACAGCAAATTGTGGGAGATGAGATATTTATTGATAAGGTGGCTGTGGAAGTGGAGAATCTGGACAGACGAGTAAAAAAGCCGTCTCTTGCGAAGGTGATTTCGATTGTGACAGATAGAACGGGAGTATCACGGGAAGAAATAATATCACGTGTAAGAGGGGAGGCTGTAAGGAAGACTCGGTGTATACTTGTAGGAGCGTGCAGGGAGTTGGGATATCGGTTGGTGGACTTGCAGTCGGAACTGAAGCGGGATTTGTCAGTATTATCCCGCTGGTCGAAGGAGTCGGAAGGGATAAGCTGTCGGGATACAGTGCGGAATATTCTAAAGGAGCTATAAATGCATGTATGCAAGCCTGACCCCATCGCGTAGAGTAGTTCCTCAACTTAATGGGGAAGCTTGCCGGGCCTCTCTTTTTTGGCCTCGAACCTTAAACAGGGCATACCCGAAGCCTTGTATACAGCTACGGACGGCATCTCCCTGGATTTGAAATCCATGATCTTGCACCCCCGAGGGAATTTATCGTCCCAGGTTATGAAAAAATGGACGCACTCAAAGCAGTTGATCCTGTCTTTTTTCATTTCTATATGATTTTAAGATATTTTAGGAAAAATCTCCGCACCTGATGACTATTCGCGTATTCAAACCAGAATCACGGAGTATTCCGGTCCTGATCTTTTAATGTTATTACGGAATATGAAAGACTGCAGGACCGAGCGGACGGACATTTGCCGGTAATGAAAATCTCTGTTTGACGAACAGGTAAAGTGCGTAACTTGTCATGTACCGGACAAAAGGAGTATTATTAGGAGTATCAGGAAATCATTGACCTGCACTTATTTGAAAAATAAAGGAGAAGTATAATGAAAAGATTATTCGTATTGGGTGTCGTGTCATTAACTTTTATGCTTGGCGCCGCCACTGGAACTTATGCGGCTTCGGGCAAGGCGGGCGCAGCGCCGGAGAAAAAGGCCGAGATGAAGATGCAGGAGGACACCTCCTCTTTGTCCGGCAAGGTTGTTGAAACGATGGACAGCGGTGGTTACACATATGTGAACATAAAGAAAAACGGCAAGGCTACATGGGTGGCGGTGCCCCAGATGAAAGTGAAGGTCGGACAGGAAATTTCTTTTGCCCCCGGAATGGTCATGACTGATTTTAAAAGTAACTCGCTGAACCGTACATTTGATTCTATTGTTTTTTCGACTGGCCTGGCAGGGCAGGGCGGTGATGTCCAGATGCATCAATCATCTTCAGGGAAACAGGCGGAGACGACAAAAGTAAAGAAGGTTGAAAAGGCGGCCGGGCCAAACGCGTACACGGTGGCCGAGCTTCATCAGAAAAGCGCTTCCCTTGACAAGAAAAGCGTAGTCGTTAAAGGACAGGTGGTAAAAGTCTCAGAGGCGATAATGGGCAAGAACTGGGTTCATATCCAGGACGGCAGCGGAGACGAATCAAAGGGTACGCACAAGATAATCGCTACAACACAGGACCTTCCGTCAGTGGGAGATGTAGTGACCGCGAAGGGGACGCTGTACAAGGACAAGGACTTCGGCAGCGGATACAAGTACTCGGTTATTGTGGAAGATGCAAGCGTAAAGAAATAAGCTGAATGATAGCAGGGGCGGTTTTATGATCGCCCCTGCTATGACAGACCCTCCTGTGGACAACTAACAATAATGAACGATTTTGATTTCCGTGTTTTTTTAGAAGAGTTCCACCGTTAATAAGTGGTAGTGCGATTGTTATGATCATCAATACGATAAAAAATACTACCTGCAACTCAGTAATTCAGATGATATAACAGATTAATGATTAACGATTCAAAGCGAGTATAAAAAAGGGATCTGAGATAACCCAGATCCCTTTAGTAATTTGCGGTTAACAAACCTTACTTTTTTCTTTTTATATATCTTTTGCCTGCTAAAAGCGTTCCCCCGGTAATAAAGAGAATAGTGCTGACCGGTTCGGGAACTACAGCGACGTCGCCATCATGTACCGCCCATACATATCGGGTCTGGGTCTTAACTACAGCAACCTGCTGTCCGCCGCCAAAAGTAAATTCCCAGGCAGCGTTCGTATCAGGTATATATTCTGTTGACCAGTAATAGTTGGCCATGATGTTCTGGAATTTAGACAGATCCGGGTCGGAACTGGTGAGAATGGAGTTGCCTGCCGTGCCGCCAAGCTCAAGGTAGAACAAATGCCCCATTTCACTGGTAGTGCAATTATATGAACAGGTTAAATCGGATAATGCTGTAATAGGCAGCCGCCAGTTGCTAAATCCCAGGTAAGTGGCGTTGTTCATTGCCGCGATCCAGGTCAGAGCGGTGCTCCAGCTCATTCGACCCGGGTATGAACCTGTGGTGATGCCGCTAACACCGAAGGTATTGCTTGATGGAACATTGGCATTCTGAAGCCAGGTTATATCTAGGTCATCATCATAGATGAGTCCGTTACCACGGTCGTAAAGTGCCGCTTCTGATGTAACAGCCAGCGTGCATAATATTACTATCAATATTAAAATCAGATTTATTTTATTCATAGCAATTTCTCCTCTGTTGAATATATTATCGAACTGATAAAATGAATAATTTCTATTAACTACCTCAGAGATTAAGCATATCTCTGAACCCAATAATTATGTTGTATATTTGAAAGAAACGTTTCAGCAGAAGAAAGAACTAATAACTATATTTAGTTAACCGACAATACCGATAATTATACAAGAAAAAAATGAGAGTATAAGTTTTTTTAATCTTTGATGAACTGAATATTATTTTCCACAATAAACGAGTTGTCACAACTTGAATTTTGAGACTTTGTTGGTGAAAGCAACAACCGGGGATTCCTAAAACCCATTTATCTTTTTCGCAGACTCCTCTCCGGTAGAGGAGTCTGCGAAAAAGATGCAAGATGCATTCATTTATTTTATTGTCCCGTTACCGTAGTCAATACTCTTTACCCCTATCAGCCTCACTATCTTGTTTTTGGAGGACTGCCCTGAGATGATCTCAACGTCCTTTTTCGGAATGCCGAATTCCTTTGCGAGGACCTCGATAAGCTCCTTGTTTGCCTTGCCTTCAACTGGAGGCGAGGTGAGTTTGACCTTCAGCCCGTCGCCGTACGGACCGATGACCCCTGATTTGGAGGAGCGGGGCTCGACCTTGATTTTGATTGTCAAATGTTCTTTTGATCTGTCTTTAGTTTTTTTCAAGTCAGAAATCATAAAAACTGGTTGAACCGTTCAAACCGTTCAAACGGCTGGAACGGTTCATTTACGCAAACACTACATCCATTTTTATTTCGTTCTTCAGGGGAGAATAGCTGCCGATTGCCAGCAGGTCTCCGTCCGGCGAAACGATTTTTATCCCTGAAGCGCTCTTCATATTTCCGGAAGGTTCCATGCTGCCGAGCTGTATCGGATGTCCGTGTATGACGGACTTCAGCATATGATCTTTTATTATAAATTCCGGCATCCATGATAGGGCTTCGTTCATGGTATAGAACCCTCTGTCAGCCCGTTCCCCTTCGCTCACCGCTTGCAGTTCATCAAACGTCAAACTGTTCTTAAGTTCAAATGGCCCTATAGCGGTACGCTCCAGTTCAAGCAGGTGCGCCCCGACTCCCAGCTTCTGCCCGATATCGTGGCACAGGGTCCTTATGTAAGTGCCCTTTGAACAGCGGACTGTAAACGTTACAAGAGGAAGGTCAACGCTCAGAAGGCCGATGCGGTGAATGGTTATTTCCCGCAGTTCACGCTCGACTTCTATCCCCTGCCTCGCGTATGAATAAAGGGAACGTCCCTTGTGCTTTAATGCTGAGAACATGGGGGGGTGCTGATGAGATGTCCCTACAAATGATTTCAAGGTATCTTCAACAAGTCCCTTATCAATATTGTCCGTGACGCACCGGGCAATAATATTTCCGTATGCGTCCTGAGTGTCGGTTGTCTCTCCGAGTTTCATCACTGCCCTGTATTCCTTATCTAGGTCGGAAAAATATGAGGCGAGCCGGGTGGCCCTGTTAATACATATAATGAGCAGCCCTGTTGCGAGGGGATCAAGTGTACCGGTATGGCCGGCCTTCTTCACCTTCAGCGTCCTTTTTACACGGGTCACTGCGTCCTGGGATGTGATGTCTTTTGGTTTGTTGACTGCGATTAATATGTCCATAAAAACAGTCCGCAGATTACACAGATACCAAAGACAAGAAAGTTTTATTCAAGGAGCATGTGCATCTGTATTTGAATAAATCTGAGTAATCGGTGAAATCTGCGGATTTATTTCTTAACTTGGGTTATTTCTTTTCTAATGGCCGTAAAGACCTTGTCCTGCACCTCTTTTAATGTGCCTTTTATTTTGCATCCCGCTGCAGCCACATGTCCGCCTCCTCCGAAGCTCCTTGCTATTTTCTGAACATTGACCCTGCCTTTTGAGCGGAGGCTGAGCTTATAAGAATTGCTGCCGTCCTGTCTGAAGAAAACAGCAACCTCGTTGTCTTTCAATTTTCTCGGGAAATCGACAAAGTCTTCGGAGTCTTCCGCGGTAGTACCTGTCTTGTCGAACATATGCCGCGTGGCGCTGATCCAGGCTATACCGTCTTTTCTTTCCAGGGTGGCGAGGCAGAGTCCCAGGAGTTTCATAGACTTGTACGGGATACTTTCGTACACCGCTTTTGATATGTCCCATGGTTTCGCGCCCGCTTCAACAAGGTGCGCAGCCGTCTTCAGGGCTTCGGATGAGGAGTTTGAATATCGAAAACCCCCGGTATCGGTCAGTATGGCCGTATACAGGAGAGCGGCTATGTTTTTATCGATGGGTACTCTGAGGGCGTCCAGCACCCTGTATACGAGGAGTCCCGCGGCCGCAGCGCCGGGGTCGATAAGGCTTGCGGACAAAGACTCGTAAAATTCAGATGCCGCCGCGTCGGCAGACAGCACATGGTGGTCAATGACCGCTGTCTTCTTTGCCCTGAAACCTTCAAAGCCTGTCCGCTTTACTTCATTGCAGTCTACTAAAAATACGACGTCATATTCCCGGGACGGCGGTTTTTGTCTTACGATTTTTGATGAAGGCAGAAACTTCAGGGTTTCAGGCACCGGGTCCCTGCTGAGAACGCAGACATCCTTCTTCCCCAGTTTCTTAAGTCCGAGGCACAGTGCCAGGGACGCACCGAGGGAATCTGCTTCCGGGTTGATATGCCCCACGATAAGAAAGGAGCTGTTTTGCCTGATCAGGCTGAGAAGTTTAGAAGAGATCTTCATCTTCGTCCGGGACGCTCCTTTCTGAATTGATTTCGTCGAGCAGTTTGTCTATTTTTCTGCCGTAAAGGACGGATTCGTCTATCTTGAAAATAATTGAAGGGACGTATCTCATCTTCAGCCTTCTGCCGAGTTCCCCTTTTATAAATGACGCCGATTCATTGAGCTTTCTTGCGATCTTGTCGCCCTCCTCGACATTCAACACACTGAAGTACACCACTGCATGTCTCAGGTCGTCGGTGACCTTCGCGTCCGTTACGGTCACGAACCCGAGGTTCTTGTGCTTGATCTTGTTCATGATGATATCAGCGACTTCCTTCCTGATCTGGTCGCCGACCCTTGATGATCTTTTAAATGGATGCATGGTATGTTTTCTCCTGGAGAATATTGTAGCCTATTTGATAGGTTTATCAAAAGGGGACAGACTACCCTACAGTCATCAACTGAAGCAGAAGGGTAGATTGTAGCTTTGTTTTACCAGAAGGGATTCGATTGAAATTGGATCGGATTGTACTGCGGATAATTGTCGATAGATTTAACGAGGGCGAATCACAAAAATTCTACATGTGACTCCAGCAATTCAACCTCATGAATATCGTACACCACATTCCTGATATTTTCAAAAACCTTGTTAATGAATTGCGTCTCATTAGAGACCATGGCGATACCGATTACACTCCTCTGCCAGAGGTCATTGGCGTCGACCTCAGCCACGGAGACATTGAATTTATTTTTTATCCGGTCGACGAGACTCTTGATCACGAACCGTTTCTCTTTCAGGGAATGGGCTTCAGGGATATGTAAATCGAGAGTAAGGAGACCTACAATCATGATTTTAAAATCCAGTTCTCAAATCCCAAGCCG
>JBFLYJ010000093.1:0-9331 GCA_040756635.1 Nitrospirota bacterium | reverse complement strand
CTTCCCTGCTTGTGGTCTTTGCAGTTGTCCAGCTTCACCAGCTCTATGTACGGTTCCTTTGTCGACCAATTATTTCCCGTAAGCGCCAGGGAAGGACAGTAATCGACACAGAGACTGCAAGTCCCGCAAAGGCTTTTCGTATACGGCTTGACCGCTTTAAGCGGGGCATCGGTGAGAACAGTCGCGAGTGAAAGCCGCGGCCCGTATTCCGGGTTTATCAGGAGTCCGTTCTTGCCGATCCATCCCAGGCCGGCGCATGTCGCGGCCATCTTGTGCGGGAACAGGGGATAGAGTCTGGCGATAAAGGAATTCTTTATCCTGTCTGAATCAGCCGGAATGCTCAGATATTTATATCCCGCGGCCTTCAGCATTATAACCGCCTTTTTCTTCAGGGCTGCAAGAAGGCCTACCGTGTTTTCATTCAGGTTCCTCGACACACCGATCGAAATGGCAGTTGTAAGATGCGCTATCTCCGGCTTCAGTATACCCTTAACATTCGCGAACCCTACGATATCGGCACCCGCTCCAAGAAGCGCGCTTTTGATCTCATCATTCATCAGGCCTTCTTTCCCTCGGCCTCCTCCTTGAGCTTCTTCAGGGAGCTGATCATGTTGATCGCGTCCTTAAGTGCATTGTTCGCGTCAGGAGAATAACCGTCCGCTCCCCATTTCTCGGCGATGTCTTTTGAGACGGGCGCGCCGCCGATCATGATCTTCACGTCAGGATTTTTTGCCTTAAGATCATCAATGACCTTCTTCATCCCCACCATGGTTGTGGTCATCATGGCGGAAAGACATACAAGGTCGGAGTGCGTCTTCATCTGTTCTTCCACGAACTTGTCGAGGGGGACGTCTTTGCCGAGGTCGTATACCTTAAAGCCCGCGACGTCAAACATCATCTTGACGATGTTCTTTCCTATATCATGAACATCGCCTTCGACGGTGCCGATAACTACAGACCCCCTGACCCCGAGGTCAAGCTGCTTCACATGAGGTTTCAGAATATCAAGACCGACATAAAGGGCGTCGGCGCACATCAGGAGTTCCGGGACAAAGTACTCCTGGGCCTCAAAGAGCCTTCCGACTTCCTCCATTCCGCTCACAAGGCCGTTGAAGATGGCGTCATTCGCGTCCAACCCCTCTCTCAGGGCCTCTTCTGATCCTTCTTTCGCGCCGTCCTCATCATACTGGATGACAGCGTTTTTTAACTTCTCCAGTATCTCCTTTTTCTTCTCCTCTGTTGCCATGAATTACCTCCTGTATTTTTTAACCTCATCCATCATAGCGTGAAAATTCTCCGGCGGCACTGTCGGCCAGATGTCGCAGCCCGGCCATACAGCGCTCACCCCGTTGTCGAGACACCCCTTAATGGTCTCCCTGACCTGTTCCTGAGTACCGGAGACGAGGATGTTGTAGGGGTCATAATTGCCGAACAGGAGCGCCTTTTCCCCGATCTTCTTCCGCGTCTCGACGATGTCGTTTTTCTGGTCGACACTGATCGCCTTTGCCCCGGACTCAAGCATGAACAGGGCGATGTCATTTGTCTTGCCGCATATGTGAAGTACATTATGTTTCTTCAGCCCGGCGAATATTTTCTTCAGATAAGGGAGGATCAGGCTTTTAAATACCCGCGGACTCAGGACATCGGATGTGGCCCCCATTTCCCTTACCGTAATGTAATCAGCGCCTGCTGCCTCGTACTCTCCGCCTATGATGATGAGCGCGTCGGCAAGCATGTCAAGGAGCTTCCCAATTTTGTCCGGTTTTTTAAATGAGAGCTTAAGCAGCGTGTTCAGCTCCATGATCTGTCCGGCGAGAGTAAATGGTCCAAGGATATGGGCGCCGACGGCGACGTCATTTCCGACGTCGTTTTTCAGAAGCCGTATCACCTCTTTCATCATCGGGACCCTGCCCTTTACAGCAAGATCAGAGGGGATCCTGATGTCCATTTCATCCTCGGTATTGACCAGTTTTGTCCTGATGGTCGGGTAGAGGATGTCCTCAACATGCGAATATACATTTATCTCGCATCCGAGGGCCTCGGCCTCCACGCAGAGGTCAAACGGCACTACCGCACACTCGAAACCGAAGAGTTTATACGATGAGGCCGCGGCATCGGCCATCATTTTTGCGTCCGAATGCACTGCCGCGAATTTATATCCGAATTTTTTAAGGCCCTCTGTAGTTACATTGCCCATACCGCTGAAACAGGGGGCTCTGTCAATCTTTTCACCAGCAAAGAGCTTTAGCACCCTCTCTCTTGGTGACATTGTTTCACTCATAAATTCTCCTTTCTAACATACATTGACATTGCGAACTCAAATGGCGCTGGCATGAAATTCTGGAACAGACTTCCATGCCGAATAAATTTGTCTATATAATTGGCCATCACTTCCTCGCGGCTCCGGACTGAAGTTTCTCAAGAAAGTCTGAAAAATATTTCCTGACAGGCAGGTCGCTGTTTTCAGGGATCTTTCCGGTTTCGTCATACACGAGCGTCGACAGCATTATATGGGCCGTTGCCACAGCAGGGAATACGCGGGGGGCGGTCACGATAGGCCCGAAAAAATTATAATCGCTCCACAATACGGAGGCCATGCCCTGCGCCACCGCGTCCATAGCCCTGAAACCCTCCAGCCCCCATGCTTCCTTTGACTCCTTCCACATATGGGTGCCGTTTGAATAGGCCCCTCCGCAGGGCAGTCCGGTCTTCTCCTTAATGATCCTGTTCGCGATCAGCGAGAAGGATGTGGCCGGGAGGTTCATCACAGAGGTGTCGACAATGACGGTCTCAAAGCCGTCAGCGCCCTGTGATAAGATGCTCTCGAGTGATTTCAGTCTTCCTGCGGGAGACTGGTCTTTATCGTCAAATGCCTGAACTACGACATGTTTGATGCCAAGGTCTTTCAGCTTGTTTACCTGGCCCGGGATGTCCTTGTCCCAGGGGGTAATGCTGTTGTACAAGAATTTGTCCTGAAGTCCCAGCCTGGCGACATATTCGGTCGCCTTTGCCCTTTTCTCCGCGACCCACATATCGATCCCGAAGGGCATGCCGGTGTTTTCAACATAAAAATCAATGTATACCTGAGCCTCTTCAGCGGTATTGGCCACCATGGCTACCATGGAGGGAATGCCTGTTGAGGCGGAAAGCTCTTCCTGCTTTTTGATCAGTTCTTTTGCCTTCTGACGGTCGAAGTTCCCCTTCCTGTCATGAAGGACCCTGTCCTTGTTATGGAACATTGAGGCGATTAGCAGCGGCGGACGTTCACCCGGCTGACCGCCTACCTTCGCATTACCGATAGTGAATGTCTTTTGTTCTTTTGAAAAAACGAACATATCTTCTCCTTAAAATCGAGGGGCAGGCATAAAGCCTGCCCCTGCAGCATTTAATAGATACCGTGGTCGAATTTAGGCTGAGGGAGATATTCCCATTCTTCACCTTTTCTGAACTTGGCCTCTATGTCCAGGCACTTAAGGGCATATTCGAAAGCATAAGGAATGCCCGGTCCGCCCGGCACGAAACCTGCGAGTATCATACCCACCGAGGCGGCCTCGAAGATCTCACCAGTCGTGGCGCCAGCGTTGATCGCGGGGATGACATGGATGATGCATCTCGGCGAGCAATAAGCGACACCGCCGGACATGAACATCAGTTCCTTGACCTTCTTTGAAAGCGCGCCGTCGCTGAATATGCTGGAGTAGAAATCGGCAAAGGTCCTGCCTGGGTCGGGAGTAACGGTGTTGATGATTTTGAACATCCTGGGGACAAAACCGCACTTTTCTTTCATGTACGCGTTACACTCTTCAGCGGTCATCTTTTTTTCTGCAGACATAGATACCTCCTTTTCTTTGCCCGGGAGCATCTGTCCGGGGCTTTATCTGGTTTATTCCGTCCCTGATTACATTATTAAAGACTCAGCGGGACGATGGTCCTTCTCCTCACCTCCTTGTTATAGTTTCCATTCCCTGGCGACCTGGATGAACTTCTGAATGTTTTCAAAAGGCACGGTCGGCGGGATATCACATCCCGGCATAAGTACAAAACCGCCGTCTGTCCCGGCGGTCTGTATTACGTGTTTGCAGGCATTCTCTACATCTCCGGCACTGCCCTGGAGCATAATATTGACCGGGTCGACATTGCCGGCAAAACACATCCTGCCGTGAAGGAGTTCCTTTGCCTTAGCGATGTCAGTCTTGTGATCGAGGCTTATGCAGCTCGCGCCGGTTTCAGGGAACAGGTCCAGCCTGTCCGTCGTGTTCCCGCATATGTGCACCAGTGTGTGTATGTTTCTGGATTTGGCCCAGTCGGTAAATTTTTTGAGATACGGCAGGGCAAATGTCTGGAACTGCTTTTTTGATATCAGGTCTCCTGAAGCGGTGGGGTCGGCAAGGCTTATGACATTCAGGCTTCCGTCGGATACAACTGGTTCATAGAGATGAATTAGCAGGTCCGTGGCAAAGTCAGCGACCTTGTGGACGAAGTCGGGTTTTTTATACGTGGCCTTCATCATCGTCTCTTCACCCACCATTCTCGCGGCAAGGGTATAAGGGCCCCATGCCGTCATGGTCACGACGTATTCATTACCTATTTTTTCATTGGCGGCCTTCAGCGCTTTTTTTACGGTATTGATGACGTCACTCGTGTCGAGCTTTGAAAGATCAAGAGAGGAGAGGTCTTCGGCACTGGAGATAAAGTGGGACTCAAGATCAGGCGCCCCGATCTCGCGGAATTTGATTCCTCCCCCGAAGGCAGAGGCGTGGAAGTTGTTATAACCCGATCCGGCATAGACCATATCGCACAGAAGTTTCCCTGACATGCTGACGAGCATGTCGGTCATTTTGCCCGGATCAAGAGATAATTCCTTAAAAGTAGTCCCGTAGTCACGAATACTCCACATTCCCCCTCCAAACAGCGTTACCGGCACACGCCCAGGCCTGCCTCCCTCAAATGCCTTCAGGATTATCTCTTTTGATGTCATCGGAAACCTCCTTTTTATCAGGGCCTATAAATAAAATTATCGGTGAAAAAACTGTAAACGTCACATCTGTACAAGATAGAGTTGTTAGAGAGGCTGAACCCCTCATAAACATGGTGAATCAGCATTTAACTTAAATAGAAAAGATAAAAAATTAATAATATGGAGGAGATGATATTTAATAGTCCTGTTCCGCATCTTTGATTTTTGATATTTGAGTTTTTATCTGTTTGCGATGTCGGCATTGTGTTTAATCGGCATTCAGCCTATCCAGTCAATGATATTTTGGACACTTCTGAGTAGATATATATAATGAACGCAACTTCAGTGCCATCTTCCCTGGAAAGACAACTCACTGTAAATGCGAAATAGTCAAGGGCGGGGGCTGAAAACACAGGGGAAATATGCCACGCCGGCCGGGGAATATTTCCCCGATTTAAGGGCGGTGGTATGCTAAAATGAAAATATGCGGATGATAAAAGAAATACGTGACACCGCGCTGCTATGGGAGGTACTTGACGGTATGCATCGTCCTGCTTTTGCCGCAAATCAGGACCTGATGATTACCGACTGCAACCCATCCGTGAGCAGGCATCTTTTGTTTAACAGAAAAGATGTCACAGGAATGCCGGTATTTGACATCATCAAATTATCACCCCCTGCAGCCAGGAAGTCTTTCAGGAAGAAGGTCACGGTTATTGAAGGCCGGTGCGTCAGGAAAGACAGGGAAACATTTCCGGCGCGGGTTACCTTCGTCAGGCATACCGAAGGGTTTATTGTTATCGTCGATGACCTCGGAGGGCAGGTCAAGACCGAGTCCGGCGCAGCTCACAGAAGGAAAGAGATCAATACATATAACGCGATCTCAAACATACTCAGCCGTACCACCGAACTCAGAGAGATGAATGAAGGTGTGATCGACGCCCTCGTTGATGAAATGAATTACGACGTCGCGTGGATATATCTTAGTTCGGTCGGGTCGGGCGCGCTGAAACTCTGCTGTTTCAAGGGGGCCGATGAAGACCTGTGTGAAGACGCCTCGGCGCTGAGGCCGTACGAATCTTTTATCGAGAAGGTTTTTGCATCAGAGGAGGCCCTTCTTGTGCGGAACGCCGCGGATGACCCCAGGATATCGTCGCCTGACTCAGCGGCAAGCGGTTTTAACAGCATCGCCGGCGTGCCGCTTATGGTAAGAAACATAGGGGACGCGAAAGGCAGGGTTGTAGGCGTGATCGGGGTCGCGGACAGGATGAAGGACTACTTTTCCTCCCTCGACATCCAGTTTCTGACGACTATAGGCAATCTCCTGGGAGTGGCGATAGAAAACGCCCGCCTGATCGCAAATCTGAAAGAGAAGGTAAAACAGATAAGGCTGATAAATGAAATCAGCAGTGTCGTCAACTCAAGTCTGAGTATCGGCCATATCTTCGGTCTCGCTTTTTCGGAGATCAAGCAGATGATAGATTTTGACAGAGCGAGCATCACTCTCCTGAAGGAATACAGGGACGTGCTCGAGATTTTCGCCATCGATACAAAAAGGCCGACGAAACTCACCAAGGGAGTGACGGCGCCGGCAAAAGAGACGAGCGCCGGATGGGTGACGAAGAAACAGAAGCCCTGGATAAACCGGGACCTTCAGAGGGAGTTATCGTTTAAGTATGATTCCGTGCTGCTAAAGGAAGGTATCCGGTCAACCATAAGTGTTCCCCTTTTCAAGGACAGACCTCTCGGCGCCCTGAACCTTGACAGCACACTGCCTGAAAAATATTCCGAGAAAGACCTTGAAATCCTCATGCCGATAGCGAAACATTTATCTATCGCCCTTGAGAACGCGCTGCTGTTTGAAGAGATCTCAAAGGAAAAAAGGGAGTGGGAAAAGACATTCGACGCCATCACCGATATGGTCTGGATAGTCGACCTGAAAGGGAAGGTCCTCAGAGTCAACAGGGCAGTAATAGAAAAGTCCGGTCGGGCGGAACTCTCACTGATACAGAAGAGCTCCCACGAAATATTCAAGACCCTCCAGATCACGGACGGGGAAAACCTTTCTTTCGAATCAATAGAGCACAAGAGGCAGCTCTTCAAAGAGATTAAGGGATTAAACGGCAATATATATTATTTCTGGACGTATCCACTCCTGAACAGCGAAGGCGGCATTTACGGGGTGGTCAATTATCTCAGGGAAGTGACCGAACAGAAGCGGCTGGAGCAGCGTCTTGTGCGGGCCGATAAACTGGCGTCACTCGGTATCCTCGTCGCGGGTGTTGCTCATGAAATAAATAATCCCCTCGGAATAATAGCGGGTTATTCCGAGGCGCTGCTTGACAGGGCGAAGGACCCGGACCTCAGGGCAATGAATGCATTTGAAGATTTCCCTGAATATTTAAAAACTATCAACAAAGAGATATTCCGCTGCAAAGACACGTTGAAAACCCTGCTTGATTTCGCGAGGCCGTCGGGCGGGACATTCAGAATGATCGACATAAACGGACTTATCAAAGAGGTTATTCTCCTGGTCAAGCACGGGGTCAGGGCGCACAACCACAGCCTAGAGCTGAATCTTATGAGGGAGATCCCCGAGACAATGGCCGACCCCGGAGCGATGAGACAGGTCTTCCTGAATATCATTATGAACTCCTTCTCTTTTATGGAAAAGGCGGGGAAAATCACGATCACCACGTCTCTTGAGAGGAACCCGCATGACCGGGACTTCATTCGCGTCCAGATATCCGACAACGGGAAGGGAATTAAGAAAGACATCATCAATAAAATATTCGATCCGTTCTTCAGCACAAAGGCATTCGGGGAAGGCACGGGGCTTGGTCTCTCGATCTGCCACAGGATAGTATCGGAACATGAAGGCACGATAGACGCTGAAAGCAGGGCCGGCGCAGGGGCGACTTTTACCGTCAGACTTCCGGTAACCGAAAAAAAGATATAAAAATGGATGGCCCGGCATATACGGACATAAAGGATTTATTATGAGCATACGCATTTTAATAGTCGATGATGAAGAGCCTTTCAGGAGGCTCCTGAACAAGGAACTCGGCCGCAAGGGTTTTTATACTGACACGGCTGAAGACGGAAATACCGCCGTAAAGAAACTGACGGACTCATTCTTTGATATTATTCTGCTGGACATCGACATGCCCGGCATGGATGGAATGACCCTGCTTGGAAAATTGAAAAACGACCCGTCGTCTCCGGCCATAATAGTGCTTACAGGAAAGGCGACGGTCGATACAGCCGTCGGTGCGATGAAGGACGGAGCTGTGGATTATCTGACCAAGCCGTATAAACTGGAAGACCTTTCAATAGTCATTAACCGCGCGTATGAACAGAGAAAGCTCAGCCTCGAAAATCAGCTCCTGAAAAAAGAGCTCGCAAGGAGGGAAACGCCCGACGATTTTGTGGGCACCAGCCCTCAGTTCAAGAGGATATTAGGCCTTATCGAGAAGACCGCGCCCAACGATTCGACCGTACTGATACTTGGAGAGAGCGGCACGGGCAAAGAGCTTGTGGCTCATTATTTATGGAAAAAGAGCAGACGAAGCAACCGGTCTTTCGTGGCGCTTAACTGTTCCACCTTATCGGAGCATCTTATGGAGAGCGAGCTCTTCGGACATGAAAAGGGCGCGTTCACAGACGCGTTCAAGATAAAGAACGGGCTTGTCGAGACCGCCAATGAAGGCACGCTCTTTCTCGATGAGATCTCGGAAATACCGGTTGCACTGCAGGCCAAGCTGCTGAGGTTTCTTGATTCGGGTGAATTCCGCAGGGTAGGTGGCAACAAGCCCCTCAGGGCGGACGTGAGAATAATCGCCGCCACCAACAGGAGCCTTAATGACGCCATAGTAAGGGGGAGTTTTCGGGAGGACCTTTATTACCGGTTAAATGTAATCAATATCGAGGTACCGCCCCTTAGGGATAGAAAGGAAGACATCAGGCCCCTTGCGGAACATTTCCTCAGGACGTATGGAAGAAAGACGCGCAAGGAGATCAAGGCCCTTTCAGAGGAGGCTGAAAAAGCCCTTCTGGGCTATGACTGGCCGGGCAATGTCAGGGAACTGGAGAATGTCATCGAAAGGGCGGTCATCCTTTGCGAATCGGATATTATCACGAGGGAGGACCTCGCTATTACTGTAAGCGCGCTGCCTGACATCGCGAATAACGGGGTCCCTCAGCTGCAGGACATAGAAAAGGACTACATCCTCTCGGTCCTGAAGCAGACCGGGGGGAACAAGACAAGGGCGAGCGAACTGCTGGGAGTGGACAGGAAGACGCTGTATCTGAAGCTGAAACGATATGGCATAACCCCGTAGTTTTCGGACAATGTCCCACTTTATTCATTTCAAG
>JBFLYJ010000092.1:0-9343 GCA_040756635.1 Nitrospirota bacterium | reverse complement strand
TGTACACAATCGCTAACGAATGGCTGGATGTTCCAGAGGAAATAGCTGCTCTTCCTTATTTGCAGGGATACGGAAATGTGTATGATTTGCAGCAGGCGATGGTGAGAGACACGAGCGGACAACTGAAATCATTGGTGGAACAGTTTATGGCAGCATCTGATACAGGTGCTCGAAACGGCCTCATGGAGCAGATTCTCTATAAATGGACAGGGAGCGAGTCAGTCGATCCGAATAGCAGAGGACAGTTTATAGATGCGAGAAGATTGGCTGTATTAGAAAAATTATTTGGAGAAAATTGGAATCAGGCGGGTATTACTAATCCTGCCATCGCCCCGGCGGCAGTGCTCGATCAGTCCTTTAAAGGAGTATTCGAGATGTACTACGCGCAACTCATGTCACAGACCCATATGCAGGACCTCTACGGAATGATCACATATACCTGGGATGAAACTGCTCAAAGTGTAAAAGGAGATTTAAATGCTGTGACAAGTGAATTGCAAAACCGCCTGACGCTTGACTATGAATCAGGAAAGACGGATTTAGGAGAATTTGTGCGCTCTCTCAGGGGCTTTCAGGCAGAGGACATGATGAACTTTAGTATTCTTAGATATACTTTTGCCTCCCAGGGCGAAGAGCTTTCATGGATTGTTGATTCGTCAGGCAAGAATATGTTTATAGGCACATCGGGTAATGATTCCTTGTCAGGCGATAATTATGCTGCTGATGCCTTAAAAGGGAATGAGGGAAATGATACGCTTAATGGTAATTCTGGGAATGACACTTTATATGGTGATGAAGGAGACGATGTCCTGAATGGAGGAAGCGACAGCGACATTCTTAAAGGAGGCGAAGGCAATGATATTCTCAACGGCGGTACCGGCAATGACACATACATATTTGGGCGCGGCGATGGTCAGGATACGCTGACTGACTATGATACTGCCGCTGGAAATGTAGATACCGTGGAATTTGAAGAGGGGATAACAAGGGCAGACGTGGATTTTATTGCAGAAGGAAATAACTTGAGAGTAAGGATAAAAGATACTGGTGATTCTCTGTTGATTCAGAACTGGTTTTACGTTTCTTCCGGATCTTATAATTATAGGGTAGAGCAGTTCAGGTTTGAAGACGGAAGCATAGTAACAGATTCAGATATTGAGGCAGAGGGTTTCAAGGTATACGGGACAGCCGGAAACGAGACGTTAAACGGGACTGACTATACTGATTTTATGTATGGTTTGGACGGTAACGATACACTTAATGGCGGTGCGGGCGATGATACACTTGACGGCGGAGCGGGTTCGGACACTCTTAACGGAGGAGCAGGTAACGATACTTATCTCTTTGGGATAGGCAGCGGTGTTGACAGTATCAGTGATCTCGATACGACCGTTGGCAACGTGGATACAGTAGAATTCGGAGCAGGGATAACAGTTGAAAATTTGGAGTTCGCAAAGGAAGGGAGTTATGATCTGCGGATTAAGATAATAGGCACCTCGGAGTCACTGAAGATCAGCAACTGGTTTAATGTCAACTATTCCAAGAACATAGAGCAGTTCAAGTTTGCCGACGGAACGATAATCAACGGCGCAGATATAGGCGTAGCTATTCCATACACAACAAGGGGCACAGTGAATAATGATACCCTCATTGGCAGCAGTGAGAGAGACATATTGTACGGCGATGCGGCCAATGACACGCTTACTGGAAACGCAGGCAATGACATCCTGTACGGTGATGCAGGCATTGACACGCTTAACGGAAACGATGGAGACGATGTCCTGTATGGCGGTGACGGGAATGATACACTTAATGGCGGTGCGGGCGATGATACACTTGACGGCGGAGCGGGTTCGGACACTCTTAACGGAGGAGCAGGCAACGATACTTATCTCTTCGGGATAGGCAGTGGTGTTGACAGTATCAGCAATTATGATACAGAAGCCGGTATTACCGATACGGTTGCGTTTGGTGTGAACCCTCTAGATTTAATCTTTAGCCGCATAGGCAACAATCTCGATATTGCAATTTACAATAACACAGATCATGTTGCTGTTCAGAATTGGTATTCAAATGCCAATTATCAAACCGAAGTCTTTCATTCTGCCGATGGAAATCATCTCCAGAATAATCAGGTTGATCAGCTGATACAAGCTATGGCAACATTCTGTACTAATAACGGCTTAAGCACCTGGAATCAGGCATTACAGGACAGGCCTCAGGATGTGCAGCAGATAATTACGCAGTACTGGTCACAACAGTAATAAACTAACAGCTATCAGCCAGTAGCATCTATACATGGCTGATAGCTGTTTTTTAAAATCGCTAATCACGATGGCCTTCCATTAGAATTCGGCACTAAGCAGCATATATTTATACTATTATTTCTGAAAGTTCAATGATGAATTATATATGGATAATACTGTCAAAGAGGATATAGAATCAGGTATTAGTTCTGAGGGTCAAAACATTGATACAGGTTTAAATTGTCTTGTTATGATTGCTCAATATCACGGTGTCCCTGCAGATCCAGTACAACTAAAACATGCATTTGCTGTCGGTAACAGGGGGATGAATACTGTTGACATTGTGCGGGCTGCAAAGGAACTCGGATTTAAGGCAAAATCTGCAATGGTTGGATATGAGAGACTTCAAAAACTTCCCCTTCCAGCAATAATAAAAATAAACCAAAACGGACAAGAAGCTAAAGTAGAGAAATATATAATTCTCGCAAAGGCAGAACCTGAAAAGACCTTAATTCTTCGGAGACCACACCTAAAATAATCGATAAAGACAGATTCCTGAGTCATTGGACAGGCGAAATTATCCTAATTGCACATAGAGGCCTGAAGTCATTTTCAGAAGAGATTTTTGGACTTAAGTGGTTTATCCCCGCAATCTGGAAATACCGTAAGCCTCTTTCGGAAGTTTTAATAGCATCGCTAGTACTCCAGATATTTGGATTAGTGACCCCTATATTCACACAGGTAATAATCGACAAAGTACTTGTTCACAGGGGAATAACCACCCTTGATGTGCTTGCCATAGGGCTGGTGGCAATAGCCCTTTTTGAGGCACTCTTAAGCATTCTGAGAACATTTGTATTTACTCATACTACTAGCAAGATAGACGTTGTCCTCAGCACAAGGCTGTTTAAGCACCTCCTTGCCCTGCCGCTTAGATACTTTGAAGTAAGGAGGGTCGGCGACACCATAGCGAGAGTCAGAGAACTTGAAGGCATCAGGCAATTCCTCACCGGGGCACCGCTTACATCTGTACTGGACGTCATGTTCATGGCCGTATTTTTAACAGTCATGTTTTTCTACAGCACAACGCTGACCTTTGTCGCACTTGCTGCATTGCCGTTCTTTGCGGCCCTTTCAGCAATTGTAACGCCAATGCTGAGACACCGGCTCGATGAGAAATTTAACCGAGGGGCTGATACTCAGTCTTACCTTGTGGAGGCTGTCTCAGGGATTCAGACAGTAAAATCCTTTGCGCTTGAGCCTGAAGCACATAAGAAATGGGAGGGATTACTTTCACGATATATTCGTGCAAGCTTTAAGACATATCAATTGTCAGGGACTGCAGGAGCAATTGGACAATTTATCAACAGGTCGTCATATTTATTGATACTATGGTTCGGTGCCCATCTTGTGATGGATGGAAAACTGACTGTCGGACAACTCATAGCTTTTCAGATGCTTTCGTCACGGGTGAGCGACCCTGTACTGAGGCTCGTTCAGATGTGGCAGGATTTCCAGCAGGCAGGTCTATCCATAAGAAGACTGGGAGATATTTTCAACTCAAAACCTGAACCAGCTATGGACCCCACAAAGGCGAGACTTCCAACCATAAGGGGATCTATAAGACTTGAGGGTGTGACATTCAGGTACAGGGTAGATGGTTCAGAGGTATTGAGTAATATGACTTTTGAGATAGCGCCGGGAATGACTGTAGGTATTGTGGGAAGGAGCGGGTCTGGTAAGAGCACTATCGCCAAGCTTATTCAAAGATTATACATCCCGGAATCAGGCAGAATACTAATTGATGGGATTGATGTATCTCTTGCAGATCCGGCATGGCTCAGACGTCAGATCGGGGTGGTGCTTCAGGAAAACTTCCTCTTTAATGGCAGTGTAAGGGACAACATTGCAATACATCATACCTCTGCAAACATGGCAGATATAATAAAGGTTGCACAGCTTGCTGGAGCACATGAGTTTATTCTCGAACTGCCTGAAGGCTACGACACTATGGTCGGTGAAAAAGGAACGGCTCTCTCAGGAGGACAGAGACAAAGGATTGCAATCGCCCGTGCGCTTCTGACAAATCCCCGGCTTTTGATCTTTGATGAGGCAACCTCTGCACTGGATTATGAATCGGAAAACATAATCCAGAGGAACCTGAGCAGAATATGCCAGGGACGGACTGTAATTATTATCGCCCATAGGCTTTCAACATTAAAAATTGCAAATCAAATAATGGCCATTGACAGAGGCAGGCTCATAGAAACTGGACGTCATGAAGAGCTGATAGAGAAAAAAGGGCTTTATCATTATCTGTACAGTCAGCAGGAAAAAGGGTGGGACGTTGCGTGATGAAAAGAGTAAAAAATATATTCAGACAGGACAATCTTGAGTATGATTTTTTACCGCCTGTCCTTGAGATAGAGGAGACCCCGTCGTCCCCGGTACATAGATTATTAATATGGGTAATTTTTTTCATAACCATAGCAGCTTTTACCTGGTCATATTTCGGTCATGTAGATGAAGTTGCCGTAGCACGGGGCAAGATAATCCCCGATGGAAGAATAAAAGTCATACAACCGATTGAAACGGGGGTGATAAGGGCAATTCATGTGAAAGAGGGGCAGCATGTAAAAGAAGGGCAGATACTTATTGAGCTTGACTCCACAATAAAACAGGCTGATGTGGAGAGCACTGAAAAGACATTAACAATGCACAAATCCGACAGAGATCGGTTGATGGCTGAACTTGATGGTGGAGGTTTAAAGAAAAAAACCGGGGAACAACTCTCTGAATTTCAACGAAAACTCAAGGAGGCTCGGGAATCGGAATTTAAGGCCAAGGAAGATACCTTGAAGTTTGTCATTGCTCAGAGGGAAAATGCTGTACTCGCGGCTGAAGCTGTTTTAACCAGACTCCAAAAAACATATGCGATTTTAAAGGAGCAGGAGAGCATATTGACCATCCTTTATAAAGAAGAATTGACTTCAAAGATGGCCCTGCTTGATAAACAGATGGAACTGTATTCCATTGAAGAGGAAAGCGAGACACAAAAGAAGATCATAAAGCAGGCAACGGACAGCTTGAAGGAAGCGGAAAAAAATCTTGATGCTCTCGTGAAAGAAAGAAAAAGGACAATTCTCACCGATTTAGTGGACAAAGAAAAAGATATCACAGTAATTGAAGGTGAGGCAATAAAAGCAAAGAGAAAATATGATCTTGAATATCTTCACTCACCTGTTAGTGGAAAAGTTCATGGCCTGTCTGCATACACGGTCGGAGGTGTTGTAACACCGGCAGAAACGATAGTTACGGTTGTACCTGATGGGATACCGCTCATTGTTGAAGCAACGGCATTAAATCAGGATATAGGATTTATACAAGTGGGTCAGGAGACTGAAATTAAGTTCGACACATTCCCATTCCAGAAATATGGGACTATTAAAGGCAAGGTTGTATCAATAAGTCCCGATGCTTTTGATGACGAAAAGCTTGGTCCCGTATATAAAATAAATGTCCAACCAGTAAAACTAACTCTCTTGGTCGGGGGAAGAGAAGTTTCCATCTCTCCAGGTATGACTGTAAGCGTGGAAGTTAAAACAGGGACAAGAAGAATAATAGAATTCTTTTTGTCTCCTATTGTCAAATATTCCAGGGAGAGTTTAACTCTAAGATAAAAGTAGTTAATGAGCTTTCGAGTGAGATTAGTAAAAAATACTATTAACGCGGATAGTTAAATTTATATATCGAATATGATCGTGGCCTCCCAGCGGGAGCCGATATTATTGATGGATAGCTGGTGATATGTCGCGGCCTTTATAAGGAGTTTTTGCCCGTTTCTCTCAGGGACAAATATCCCGCCTGAAACAGCGGCCCTGAGCATGTTCCCCTCGAATCTGATGGAGAAGGTTTTCCCGGTGAAACCGTAAGTGTCAAACAGGAACAACAGTTCATTAAGCCACTGAACGAGTGCGCTTTCGAGTGTTTCAAATTTTAATGATACCTCCCGCTGTTCTGTTTCTTTGACGCCGGCCGGATCTGTCATGAGCGCGAACATCCCTGCGGCGGCATTTTCAAAGAGCCTTTCAATGCTCTCTCCGTATACCTTCAGCCCTACGTCTCCTGAGATGTCGATTTGTTCAAATTTCTTCATGCGACCGGACATTAATATGCAGGCCCTGTTTCGGGATTAATAAAATAGTATCATATTTTGACTTTTCGGCAGGAACGCGTCAGACATGGACTATTGCAGTTCAAATGATTCAATGGTGACATAATCATTGCTGATGAACATGTCTCCGTTTACGGTGGTTACACCGGTAACGACTGAATAGCTGCAGTCAAAGCCCCCTTCCAGGGTTATCACTATGTCCCGGTCCAGATAAAGTGTTTCATTGAATATTAAGTCCTGGCTCTGAAGGGTGCTTCCGGGAGGCGCGGCATCATACGCATCCTGCAGCAGGTAGTGGTAGGAATAGCTTCCGGCGGATATCCGGACAGGAGGCCCGCCCGGATAAATATTCAAGTCATTGTCATCACAATCGGTATTGTCCTCTACATACCCTGCAGGCTGCGAACAATAGAGTAAATATATGGACGGATTTCCATGTCCGTCACCGTCAAAATCAGGATAGTACGCGGTCGACGTGACGCCGGCGTTCGTATCATCGCAGTCCGTGTTGTCTAATACATAACCCGAAGGCTGGGTACACTGCTGTATAGAAACCACCGGATTCCCGCGGCTGTCTCGGTCAAAATCCTCATACCAGTATGTTTCCGGATTCAGTGAGGAATTGGTATCATCACAATCGCTGTTGTCCATTATATAGCCGGACGGCTGCTCACACATTTTCATGCAATACAGAGGGTTCCCGTAATGGTCGCTGTCATAATCCTGATACCAGCATGTGTTAGGATTTATCTCAAAGCGTGTATCGTCACAATCATCACCAAGAACGAATGAGTCCCTGTCCTGGTCATAGTCATTCAGACCATCGCAGTTCTGGTCGGTCCCGTCGTACCATATTTCATTAGCGCCCGGATTTATTGACGCGTCGTTATCATCACAGTCACCTGAGGCGGCGGACAATTCCCATATCGATTTATATCCCGCGGGTCTTGTGCATGACGTCTGGTCGGTGACGCCGTCAGAATAATCATCATTGTCCGCATCCTTGTACCATGTCTGTCCCGGATGCGCGTAATAATTACTGTCATCGCAGTCGGTCCCTGGTATCGTCGCGCAGCCGGACGGTTCGCATCCGGTACCTGAGCATACGCCGTCCGCGGAAGAGTCAGCGTATCCGTCACCGTCAAAATCGCAATAGTAAGGCGTAGGGACCATCAACATCATCGCCTGCCAGTTCGAGGCGTTGTCGAATGCGGTCCCGCCGCCGCCCCACATTGACTGAACGGTAGTGACACAACCGGCAGGGTCGACCACCGTACCAAGTGAACCGTCACCGGGTGTTTCCCCTCCTGTAGTCAGATAGATGCCGTCGATTGACACATCCGCCTGCCTGGACCATATGTCTATATGATGGGCCCCTGCAGAGAGTGCCGCCGTGGAATTAGTCCCTGAAATCACGGTACTGCTCCACGACCACTGGTTTTTTGAGGTAAACTGATATGTCCCCAGACATGCGCCGTCAACACCCACCAGCACCGTATCAGCGCCGGCTTCTGCGTACCCGCGGAGCCAGATATTATATGCCCCGGCCGGAAACTCAAGGTCATATTTCTTGAATTCGAGTCCTGATATGTCGGGACAGGAAGGTAATGATTCTGTGAATACTACGTCTACCCAGTAATTGACATTATAAGGCGTATCCGGATAACTCGGCGGAGAACACGGCGGAGTACATTCGAAACTCGAAGCAGGCCCGTATTTATATATTCCGCTCTGACCAGCGGAGACATGCAGAGGAGGATTATCAATCGCCCCGAAATAATTATTGTTCTGATAATAGTTGCCGCCTACTCTGTTGATCGTAGCGGCATAAGTGACCCCCGCGGTGACATGAACAGGATTGTCGAAATACGCGGTCTGCCAGCCGGAGGCTGACGGATTGTCCAGGACAAAAGTATTATTGGCCAGCAGGGTCGAACCCTGCCAGAGTCTTCCCTTGTGAGTATTGGTATTGCTGCTGTGCTTGTAGAACCGCACACCGGTTACATATCCGTCAACATCGCTTGTCCACTTTATGCCGACTTCGTACGGCGTGCTGGGCACATATGCGGTCACCGGCGCCTGACTTGTGAATATGTTGTACCTTCCAGGCAGCAGGGTTTGAAGGTAACCCGAATTCAGGTATCCTCCCCGGGCTGTTGTCTCGATGAAGTTCCCGGCGTCATTCACTGTATCGGTAAAATTTTCAGCATCGATATATGAACCGGCCGGATCAACTGCGCAGTAAGAGTCGTCCTTGTCATTGATGAGAAAGCTCAATCCGAACATCGAGTTTTCGGCAGGTCCGGCTGAATAACCGAGGGTGGTCCAGGGCACCATGATTTCTACCGAGTAGCCGGTATCCGCGTCGGCATTGTTGTTGGGAGTGCCGCTTATTGTCACCGCCGAATCCCAGCTGCCGTTCCATGAACTTGAAGGAGCACCCGAAGAGGTCCCCTGCGAATCATACTGGGCGTTTAAAATGTTTACCAGACCGAGATAGTCGTCAGGAAGCATAAACGGAGAATTCGGGTCCGCCTCGCCGCCGTCGTCATTTAATGTGTCTATCATCCACCCCACTGAGTCATCATTCATGACAGAACCGTCCCTGGCGGTGACTGAGGCGTTTAACTGAGTATCCGACACCTCGTACGCAAGGTAAAGGGCGCTGTCGTCCCACAGCGCGCTTACTTCAACCGTGTTTCCCCCGGATGATGGAGTCAGTGTGATACCGTCCGCACCCGCGTATTCGGACACGTTCCCGTCAATCGTCGGCAGGTTACCGGTCTTGAGGACCCTGAATACCTGCTCGTCCGCCCCTATATCAACCGTACCATATACAATTCTCGGGTCTCCCTCGAAGTCGAAATCAATGCCGGTAACAGCGGCATTGTTTCCCTTATTTATAAGCGGTGACGACGCGGAG
>JBFLYJ010000091.1:0-9559 GCA_040756635.1 Nitrospirota bacterium | reverse complement strand
AGAAATCCAAAGACCGGTACCGAGCTTGAGATAGAACAGAGAAGAGTCGTTACATTTAAACCAAGCCTTCAGTTCAAGGCGAGAGTTGAAAAGGTTTAGTAATTCATGGGGGCATCACCTCAGAAGAAAATAAGCACTGACCGTCTTTTCTACAAGATAGGAGAGGTGAGCAGCATTCTCGAGGTAGAACCCCATGTGCTGAGATACTGGGAGACGGAGTTCCCGTTTCTCAAGCCGCGGAAAAACAGTACCGGACAGCGTATTTACACCAGAAAGGACCTGGAACTGGTGCTGCAGATAAAGAACCTTCTTTATAAGGAAAAGTACACAATTGCCGGAGTCAGAAAGAAATTCGGCGACAATACATTGAAGAAAAATTCCGTCTCCATGGAGACGATCCAGGGAGTAAAAAGGAAACTGAAAGAGATACTGGATACATTGAATAGAGATTTAAGCAGCGAAAAACCTTCGGCGGTCCCGGACAAAAATAAAGGCCCTCGGCTGTTTCTCTGAGAGTCTGCTTATCTGTCTTTGATTTCTGTTGAGAGTACCCGTAATGATTCATTCAGTAAAGTGGAATCCTGCGATCAGAGATATTTTAATTGATATCAGGTGAATCGGGGCGTAGCGCAGCCTGGATAGCGCACTCGCTTGGGGTGCGAGAGGTCGGCCGTTCAAATCGGCTCGCCCCGACCATTTTCCCCCTATTAGGTTCAGCAGGTTAGAAAGAATCCATGAAATGAACAGGAAACTGCTGGTTCTCGACCTTGATGAAACTCTAATATTCAGTTGCGAAAAGGCATTGGAGCGTCCAGCTGATTTTATTATCGATGACGAATACTACATCTATCGCCGACCTCATCTCGATGAGTTTCTTTCATATGTCTTTCAAAATTTCCTGATAAGTGTCTGGACGTCCTCGTCGGTTTCTTACGCGTCTGCTATTTTGCAGGTGATTTTGACCGGAGACCAGCACCTTGAATTTCTTTGGGACCGTGAGAGATGCACCCCACGTTACAATCATGAGAGAGACGAACATTACTGGGTCAAGAACCTCGATAAGCTAAAGAAAAAGGGGTACCCTCTTGAATCTGTAATTATGATTGATGACAGCCCTGAAAAGATCGAGAAGAATTACGGCAACCATATTCGTGTTTCAGAATATACCGGGCAGGAAGATGATAATGATCTTCTGTTTCTTATGCACTATCTGGACGCATTGAAGGACGAAAAAAACATCCGTCTTATTGAAAAAAGAGGATGGAAGAGCAGGTATTTCAAGGCACCGGGTCCAGCTGACTCGATGCTTCTCTGAAGCAGCCATGCATTTCTGAACCGAATACGGCGGCGGGTCATTATCCGTTTATCGCTCTTATAAGCATGCAATCGATAACAGAAAGATATTGACAAAGGATAAGGGCAATGCCGTCGGGAATATTATCCCGAGGGTGTTCTCTTTATCCGGAGGTATTAATAAGTTGAGTTTTCCGAAGCTTCAATATTCGAGTCCGGCCTCTACAAAGGGCCCGCTGAATCTCACCGAGGCCTCGACATCGCTGACATCTATTTTGACGTCCTCATGTCTGTAGCCGCCTGCTATAAAGAGCAGCCATACCGGCTTTACCTTTATCCTCCCGATCAGGTCATAGTAATGATTTGAATTGTAGGCAATGCCTCTGCCTTCGGCCTCTATGCTTAATTCGTCAGAGGGTTTTAGCTGTACGCCGGCATAGATCATCGGCACCGGGATAGTCAGTTTCTTGGATTCGGTGACTGAGCTACCGGTTACGGTCTGCGATCCGGACACCTCCGCCTCGAGATCAATTATCCTGGCGTTTATACCGAGTTCTATCCCGAGAGTCCCAATGGTGGCTGTCTTTAGCAGCGGGATAGGATAGTAAAGCGCAACATCGTAATGGTCAAGCTGGAGCATTGATTTAAAGGACCGTCTTCCATTGATGGTAATATCTCCGAAGGTAAAATCTGCATCTTTCGAGCCCGACTCTTCGAATTTCATGGGCGTTGCCATCAAATATATATTCGGCAGCACAAGCGGCAATTCGATTTTGGCCCTGGCAAACGGTCTGTATTTTCTTTCATACTTCAAATCACCCCTGATATCCAGCTCGTCGGAGGACGATGACCGTTTGTAGGCAAGATCTCCGGACGGGTTCTGCCCCCAATATCCTGCTCCGGCCTCAAAGCCCAGCGCAAATGATTTCTGGTGCGTGAGAGATAATCCAAGGATGAACAGCGCTGCAATCAGTACGGCTTTATTCTTCATAATCAATCGCTCCTGTTATGCGTGGATGAAAGTTAATTTTTACAAGGAAGTATAACAAATACAAAATGAAATATGGGGAGACAGATACCGAAGGTTTTCTGCCTGTAATTTCTTATATTAATAAAAATCTTGAAGCTGAGGTAACCGGAACTCCCCCGGGGGATGAAGCCTTCCTGAGGTCCATTTGACGCAGGACTATCTTAATGAATACAGCGACATCAGGTTGATGATGTACGTAAAAACAATCCCTATCGAGTCCCAGGCCAGAAAAAGCCGTTTCTTTTCCGTACGGTAGGTAAGGCCGATTATGGCTATTGACGTCATGATTACCGCGCATACGGCGGAGATGATATGGTTTGTGTTAACAAATGAGAGGATAGCGCCGTCCGTATAGAATATATCATCAATGGCCAGTATGCAGATGTTGAAGATATTGCTCCCGAACAGATTGCCTATAGCAAGATTAACGGCGTCCATTCTCAGCGCGGCCGTGCAGACAACAACTTCAGGCAGGGATGTGGATATGGCAATAAATATGTTCCCTACGAAGGTCTGCCCCAGCCCGGTGGTTTCAGCGATGCCTTCCCCTATCTTAGGGAGAAATACGGCGGCAATGATGACGATCACCGCGTTGCCCGCGTAATTCAGGACCGCCGTCCTGGTCGCGATATCTTTGTATTTTAATTCCTCGACCCTCTCCTGCATAAAATCCGCAAGCTGCTTCTTCTCATAGAAGTAAATCATTCGCATGGCAGTTAAATAGATGATCGGAATTAGAAGAGAGTACGGCCCTATCCAGCCGATGGACAGCATGCGGTCGCCGATAAACAGGCTTATGATAACAACACTCATGAGGACTATCCCGAAACCCGCAGAGAGGACATGCCCGTGATGGGCCTTTGCGGATATCGGCATGGGACGGTGCATGGCGTCCAGCACGGCGAGGATGAGCATATTGAACACGCAGCTTCCCAGTATATCACCTGCCGCGATGTCCGGCACCCCCGAAAATGTAACAGAGCTTATGCCGGTCACAAGCTCAGGCAGAGAGGTGACGGACGCCATGAGCACAACGCCTATCCAGGTCGCGCCCAGCCCCGTCTTTTCGGCGATTATATCACCGTACCTGGTCAGCCTTGTGCCCGCATAGACTATTGCGGCCGTGCATATTATAAACCCTATCCAGAGGACCATAATATCTTAGAGATGATGAATATCGTCGCTGTTCTCTTCGGGTTTGATTTTTTTCTCAAGGTACTCCCTGGCGATGTCCCTTCCGCCAAGGCCGAAAGAAACCGCGAACGCCAGAACAATACCGCCGAAGATAATCGCAAAGGCGATCAGTACCGTCTCCTTGCCGATGCCGAGCTGCTCAAGCGCCATGGTCAGGGCGAGGACAAGCACGGTGAATTTGACGAACCTGGCGATGAGTCCCGAAACTTTGATACCGGCGTTTACGGCGGCGATCAGGGCGGCCCTGCTGAGAAAATTACCGAGCAGGTATCCGATCATAAGTATAAGGCAGGCGATGAACAGATTGGGGATATAAAGAAGGAAACTCTCGAGGAGTTTGTCCACAGTAGGCATCTGCAGGGAGCTGAGGGAAATACCCGCAAAAATGACGACCGTTATCCATCCGATCAGTCCCGAGAGAAGCTCTGAAACCGGCTCCTTCATGCCGCCTTTTTTGAGCATTTCCACCGCCCCGGACCTCTCCGATATAGTGTCGATATTGACGGCCCTGAAAATTTTCAGGAAGATCATCCTGAGTATAAAACCCGCCACAAAACCGATGAACAGAATCACTATCGACATAAGAAGGTTCGGCAGAAACTCGATGATCTTTTCGAGGAACTTCTCCAAAGGCTCTATTAGTAGTCTCTGAAACATATTATTACCCCCCCCTTTCCATCAGACCCGGCAGTGCGACTGACAGACGCATGTATGTTATTTCATCAATTATTTTGTGTTCAGATAATTCGGTCATCATGATCTATTCGTCCCAGTTTTCGATTAATAATTTTTTCTTATCTTCAAATGCCAGGCAGAGGCCCTCGATTTTTTTCTCAACCTCGTCGGCGTCGCTTTCCCAGACGTCCATCACGAAAGACGCTGTCCTGCCGATATAGAGAGGCGTGAGGGACTTAAGCAGGTGTTCCTTGTTCATCATCTTCTTGTGCACCGCAAGCGCGAACCTGTAGACCATCTCGACCCAGATCTCATCAGTTATCCTGAATTCCTCTTTCCTGAAATTCGCCGCCTTCTGAAGGAAGTCCGTTATCTCTTCAGGCAGAAACATGGTCCAGATGGGGAGCAGCTCCTTCACGCCGAGCCTGAATTTGTCGATCATCCTGTCGATGTTGACCGATACAGGCTCAAGGCCGACCGCGTACTGAAATCCCAGAGACGTCATCGGTTCCGACCTCTTCACCTTTTTCCATACCCCGGGATATGTCTCCATGAGGTCAAAAGTGGCGCTAACGACCTGATACAGCATCGCGCTCAGGTCGGCGCCGGGGTCCTTGGCGTCGTGTATCTTGGCTCCCAGAAATGACTGGCACACCCTGAAATCATTCGCAACGGCGGTGGTGGTCATCCATATGTCTATTCCGAACCTTGCCACATCCGATTCCCATACGTCCTTGGTGAGATAAAAGCGCGCGAGCCTGCCGGAGAACCCGAAGTCCCCTCCGATGGGCTGACGGACGCGTTTCCCGTACAGCGCCCTCGTCATGGGATATACGATGCTGTTGGTTATGGTACCGTCGTATTTGTGTCTGTGATACAGAGGGGCCACATAATCGAAGCGGTCATCAAGGACCGGCTTGATGAGCAGCTCCACCCATTCGGGTGTTATGCTCCTGAGGTCCGAATCCACAACGGCGCATGCCCTGGCGTTCAGGGAATCGGCGATTTCAAAGATTGTCCTGAAGGCGCTCCCCTTCCCGGGAATGCCGTGATACGGTGTTGCCAGCTTGAACACCTGTGAGACCCTGTGGTGCACGAGGATGGAGCCGTAATCATCTACCGCCGTATCATGGACGACATCAGTAGTCCCGTCCTTTGAGCCGCCGTCGGAATTGATGAGAACGCATTTTTTGTCCGGAAAATACTTGGCGAACCCCGCCTGGACCGCCCTGACGACGTGCCCTATGGTTTTGGCATTATTATAGCTTGGTATGCCGACAACTATATCGGCCTCCCTGATCTCTTTGATCTTCTCCGTTATTTCTTCTCTCAAGACAATATTGTTCATGTCGAACTATGTACCATACGTTTCTTTGCATGACCTGACCGGAATTTCTCAGTCAATCAGTCTCCTCCAGCAGCGTGACCGGAAAATCCCTGATGATCTCCGAAACGGACAGGGTCTGTGTCCCGTCCCGCTCCGTGGTAGCGACAGTATCACCGGTAAATATGTTTCTGTATCCGGTCTCATTTGCATTAAATGGTAACACAATATGCGTGTCTTGCCAAATACTGTCACCCAGAGGCAGAGTCTCAGGAGGGGCCAGCCGGGTTAAAAACCTCGGGGCAGCGATTATCGCCGTGTGCCGCCCGTTTCTCCTGGCGAAACAGCAGATATTTTCCTTGAACGGTCCTGCCGCTTCAAGCGGAATATATTCTCCCTCTTCAAAGAGTCCCCTGCGGTCCCTGCGAAAGTTAAGTGCCTTGTACGTAAGAAAGAGTTTGATCGATCCGTCTTCCCTGTTCTCCACTAATTTCCGCGCCGTCTCACGCAGAGGCATCTCAGTCTCCCGCTGTCTCAGATCTTCAAGCATCTGTGACCGTATACTGTAATCAACCGGCCCGCGGTTGTCGGGGTCAACGAGGGTGAGACTCCACAGCTCTGTGCCCTGATAGAAGTCAGGCACACCGGGAGATGTTATCTTCAGCAAGGTCTGGGAGAGGGAGTTGAACATACCGTAATGGGCCGCCTTTTTCTGAAACTCCAGAAATTCCTGCATGAACTGGCCGCCGGGCCAGGGCGACATGACCTTATCGATAAATTTCATCAGCATGTCCTCATAAAGTGTATTGGGACTGATCCAGCTTGAATTGACCTTTGCCTCCCTGACGGCCTTGAGCATGTACTGCTTTATACGCGCCTTGAATTCCCCGTAAGCATCGGCGTCCATCTGCTTTAAGGGCCATGCGCCGATGAGCGTCTGGTAAAAAAGGTATTCTTCGTTCCGGTCAGGCACGGCCTGTCCTTCGAACCTCGGCTTCTTCTTTTTATTTGTCCTCCTCCATGATACAAGGCAGTCTTTCCACTGGCCGGGAATCTCCGAAAGCACGTTTATCCTGGCGCGCACATCCTCACCCCTTTTCGTATCATGGGTGGAAGTAGCGATCAGGGCATGCGGCCAGTTCTTTGTGCGTTCGATGTTCTGTCCGTGAAACGTCTCAAGCGTCGTACCGAACCTGTCAGGGCTGCCGCCGACTTCGTTGAGTGAGACAAAACGGTTATAAACATAAAATGCCGTGTCTTCCACACCCTTTGCCATTACCGGGCCGGTCAGCTGCTGGAACCTCATGACGAAATCCAGCCACTCTTTCCTGTCTCTTTCCGTGCAGGAGCCGTGAAAATTAAGCGTAAGGACTTTCTTCAGGAAATCGTATATGGACTCGCTGGTGGCCGGGTTTTTTCTCTTTGCCTTTGATATGGCGTATTCGATGTATTTCCTGTCCCTGTCGTTGATATCGCACTGGCTTATATAGGTCCTGTAGACAGGGAAGAAGGCGATGACCTCAATGATAGCGCTCCTGAGACTGTAGAGGGTGAAATCCCTGGTGTGCCTGTTTCTTTCGGATATGATGTTCAGATAATGGGCAAGGGTATTGATCTCGCTCGCCATCGCCACATACATAATGAGCTTCTTTTTTTCATACACAATATCCGCGTAATTGCAGTCCGACCTGATGAACCTGGTATAGATGTCGTGAAACACCTTTGCTTTTGCGGTATCGATAAATATGCCGTTCAGAGAATTCAGAAACACGTAACCGGTGGTACTGAAGATGGGCCAGTTCTCGGGCATCCTTTCTCCTTTTATCAGTATCTTTTCCCCGACAATATAAAAGGGCTTAAGATGCGGTTCGGCATTCAGCAGTTTCACATACTTCCTCAGAAGACGTGTCTTTGAAACAGGGCGTCTGGTCGAATCGTTCGTATCAGGAGCGGTGTCCATGTGAGAATGTATGAAACAGCCCCTCTGCAGGTGCCTGAAATATTCCTCCGGATTATAAAGGCCGTCCGGGTGGTCCACGCGAAGTCCGGTAACATGCCTTCTTCTGACGAGCTCCATGACCAGCCTGTGCGTGCGTTCGAACACTTCCCCGTCTTCCATCCGTATCGCCGCGAGCTCATTGATGTCGAAAAACCTCCTGTAGTTGATCTCCTCAGCAGCCACCCTCCAGTAAGACAGTCTGTATACCTGCCTGCCCAAAAGGTTGTCCAGAAGGTCGAAGCTCTCGGGGACACCTTTTGTCCCGTTGAATGTCCGGACGTTGTTATCTATAAAAGACTTCACCTCCGGGCTTTCCTCATAGAGGTTCCAGATCCGTTTCTTTATGACCTCTTTCTCTCTGTTCCGCTCCTTTATTTTTTCCGCGTCCGTTTCCGTATAGTGGGGCAGGTGTTCAATGGACGTTATGATGCTGAGAAGCTCGGTCAGATAGGAGTTATCGGCCGCGAGGGAGCTCTCCAGCGTACTGATATCGTGGTTCAGGACATACGTGTACGTGACCGGCCGTACCGGCAGTATGTGTTCGTAGTAGTGAATCGTAAAAGCGCCTTCATGAAACTGCAGACTGATCTCCTGGTTTTCAAGCACCGCTCCGTACTGTCCTCCGAGCATCGGCAGTAAAAGCTTGTTTCTCAGTTCCCTCTTGACCGGGTCCCAGTCAATGTCGAACATATCGGCATAGTCGGAACTCATCCCGTTTTCGAGCAGGTCCATCCAGAACGGGTTCTCGCTGCCGATACCCATATGGTTAGGAACGATATCGAGTATCTGTCCCATGTCCCTGTCGCGAAGTTCCCGCATGAAGTTTTCGTACTCCTCCATTGTCCCGACTTCAGGGTTAAGAACGGTATGATCGACAATGTCATATCCGTGGAGACTGCCTTTCCGGGCGCCGAGATACGGCGATGAATAAATATCGCTTATGCCGAGGTCGTGAAGATAGGGAACGACCGCTGCCGCGTTGGTGAACCTGAACGTGCTGTTGAACTGAAGGCGGTATGTTGAGACAGGGATCCTCGTCATTTCGCCCCCTCCATCTGATACATCACAAAAGACCGGGACCGCACTGTCAGATAATCCCCCTGTCTTGTCCGGTCAGGCAGCGCTGAACCGGGGCCTGCCCACGCAGTATCGGAAGAATCAATAGTCTTCTTCCACTCTCCTTCTTGGAGGTCCGGTTTCATTACGACATCTTCTTTACCGAAATTAAAGATGAGCAAGGCATGATCGTCACCTCTCCATCGGCGCATGATAAGGGTCCTGTCCTCTTCGGAGAAGCTGACATCCAGATCGCGGCTGCTCAGATTTGAGAGACAGGGGATCCCTTTTCTGAGCGCTATGAGCTGACGGTAGAGATTTAGGATGGTCCTGTTCTTCCCGGAGTTTCTCTTTTCCCAGGTTATCTTTGAGCGCATGAATGTGCCGGCGCTCTGGGGATCAGGCGGGGCCGCATTCCATATAAAACGGCTGAACTCCTCCTTCCTTCCGGAGCGGACCGCTTCCACAAGGGCGGGGTCGTTGTGGCTGATGAAATACAGAAACGGCGCTTCCTCGGCATACTCTTCTCCCATAAAGAGAAGGGGAATAAACGGAGACAGCAGGACGATGCCCGCAGCGAGTTTTAAAGACTCATAAGGCAGCAGCACCGAGAGACGCTCTCCCAGCATCCTGTTGCCTGTCTGATCGTGGTTCTGCGAGAAGACGACAAACTGCCGGGCTGGCCTGTCCGCGGACGAATTGCCGTGATTCCTCTTCCTGTATTCGGAATACTGCCCGGAATAGACGAACCCTTCCCTCAGCGCCTTCGCGAGTTGCTCCGTCTTTCCGAAGTCTACATAGTAACCGTCGGTCTCGCCGGTCAAAAGGGTATGGACGCAGTGATGGAAATCGTCAGACCACTGACCGTGGAGACCGCAGCCGCCCTGTTCGCGGGGCCTGATCAGCCGCGCGTCATTCAGGTCGCTCTCCGCAATGAGATAAAATTTCCGTCCCGTACGCCCGGAAAACGCATCGACCCTTTCCGCAA
>JBFLYJ010000090.1:0-9607 GCA_040756635.1 Nitrospirota bacterium | reverse complement strand
GGAGATGATTACTGGAGGAGTACTTGTGCTTATTACAAGTCTGATTGCAGGAGAAAGGATAAGCGTGGTACCCGCGTGGCATTCGATAGCGGCAGTTATTTATCTTACCGTCTTTGGATCGCTGGTGGGTTTCATCGCCTATATGTATCTGCTGGATAAAGTGCGGCCTGCGCTCGCGACAAGCTATGCGTACGTCAATCCGGTGATCGCTGTCTTATTGGGTGTATTGCTAGCGGGCGAGCGGATCACGGCAACAGGAATCACGGCGATGATTATAATCCTTGCCGCAGTGGTGATGGTAATACTGGGACAAAGGAAATAGGAGCTGACGGCAGGCATGATACAGTATTTGAGCGGACACTTATTTTTTAAGATATGAAAAACTGTTTGGACATAGACCGCATAGCCTTTTTCGGCAGGACATACGATGAATATATGGACATCTTCTGCCTTGATGAACGGTCATTAAGACAGGGACGTGTCCTCGACTGCCCTGCAGGAGCGTCCTCATTCGCGGCAGAGGCGTATCTGAAAGGTATTGATGTCACGGCATGTGACATCATGTACGGACTCAATACCGACAAACTGTTTGAAAAAGGCGGACAGGACATACGCCATGTCTTTGAAAAGTTCGATGAGGCGTCGCATCTTTACACATGGGGTTACTACAAAAACAAAGAGACCGTCGTGTCCCGCAGAAAACGCGCGCTGGAACTTTTCGCGCATGACTTCACTAAAGGGCTGGCAGAGGGGCGTTATGTACAAGCGGAACTGCCTGAGCTTCCGTTTCCGGACAACTGTTTTTCACTTGTCCTATCAGGCCATTTTCTGTTTTTATACGGCGACAGGCTGGGCCTTGATTTTCATGTCAACGCCCTTAAAGAGCTTGTTCGCGTTTGTTCCGGCACTGTTTGCGTGTACCCGTTGACAGGGCTGAATGCAAAACCATACGCACGGATAAATGAAGTAATTACTTCCATGGAGAAAACCGGGACCAGCGTTGAAATAAAAAAGACCCCCTTTGAGTTTCAGAGGGGAAGCGGACAAATAATGTTGCTCAGCAACAAGGATGGAGGAGAGCGTGACTGACTTCGATAAAACAAACTGGGCAAGACCTGAATTCAGTAAGCAGTACAGGGACAACGCCGATATTTACATTGTCGAGCGCAGAAGGATGATAGAGATAATGAGATCATTCTACAGGTCGCACATGATGAACAAAAATCGGCTTGTCCTCGACCTCGGCTGCGGAGACGGCATACTTACAGGCAGCCTGCTCGAAATCGACAGTTCTATTTCAGCCACACTGATCGATCCTTCAGAGGACATGTTAAGCAAAGCAAGGGAACGGCTGCAGGGATCTGACAATGTCAATTTTATCAGGGCGAGCTTCCAGGACATACTGAAAGTCGGCGTCCTGCAGAATGATTTTGATTTCATAGTGTCGTCTCTGGCGATACATCATTTGACGACAGCCGAGAAAATCACACTTTATAAAATGATTCACTCTCATCTGCTTCCCGGCGGTCAATTCATAAACATCGACGTCATACTCGCGCCGACCGACGGCCTGGAAGAATGGTACATGAACCTCTGGCACGAGTGGATGAACGAGAGGAAGGCAGCCCTCGGTCTGGAGCGGGACCTCTTCGATGATATAACGATGAGATACAAGGCGCTTGAAGAGAACAAGCCGGATATGCTTGACGTACAGTTGAAAGCATTGAAAGATGCAGGCTTCATGGAAGTGGACTGCTATTATAAATATGGTATATTTACTGTGTTTGGAGGACGTAAAGAGTAACAAAGCGGACGGCCGCATTGCCACGGAGGAACAATATGCAGGAGAAGGAATTCATGATAAGACAATGCAATGACGAGGATTTTATGACCATCTTCAGCATTATCAATGATGCGGCCGCCGCGTATAAAGGAATCATCCCGGCGGACCGCTTGAAGGAACCGTATATGTCCATAGACGAACTGAAACACGAAATCAGCGATGGTGTCGTGTTCTGGGGCATTGAGGAAGATGGGGAGCTGGCCGGGGTGATGGGAATACAGAATGTGAAGGATGTGACACTCATCAGACACGCTTACGTCCGCACCGAAAAAAGGAACCGGGGCATCGGCAGTGAACTGCTTGAGTTTCTCAGGAGCCTGACCACATCCCGGATACTGATCGGAACGTGGGCCGACGCTTCGTGGGCGATACGCTTCTATGAGAAGCACGGCTTCCATCTTGTATCTCATGAAGAGAAGACGCGTCTGCTGAAAAAGTATTGGTCAGTTCCGGACAGACAGGTCGAGACATCGGTGGTGCTGGCGGAATCTGAAACTAAACCCTTATGAAAGGACAAAGACAAACCGGACCTGAAGTTTGTTATTACAGGGGCGACTAGGAGAGCCCGTTATGAACATTCTTGTAATTCTAGGTCATCCAAGGGCAGGGAGTTTCAACCATGCCATCGCGGAAACGACTGTCCGGACATTGAAGGACCTCGGACACGAGATCATTTTTCATGATCTCTACAAAGAGGGATTTGATCCCGTAATCACGTACGAAGAGATCCCCAAAGGGGCCGCGCTTGCCCCCTTAGTCGGGAAACACTGCGGTGAGGCTGCAGATGCTGACGGCATTATAATAGTCCATCCCAACTGGTGGGGTCAGCCGCCGGCCGTCCTGAAGGGCTGGGTGGACAGGGTGCTTCGGCCCGGGGTGGCTTATGATTTCGGTGAAGGAGACGGTGGAGAGGGCGTTCCTGTCGGTCTGCTTAAAGCAGGGGCAGCTCTCGTATTTAATACGTCAAACACCCCTGAGGAGAGAGAAATCAGGGTGTTCGGAGATCCCCTGGAGACCATCTGGAAGAATTGCATCTTTGATTTCTGCGGGATCAAGAAATTTTACAGAAAAATGTTTCGCGTCGTGGTTACAAGCTCTGAGGAACAGAGAAAGCAATGGCTGAGAGAGGTCGAAGGGATTACGAAACGATACTTCCCGGCTGCGGTCAGTGCAGTTTCTGATCCTGATGATTCTATAGACGGATAAAGATGTCTCAAAACTTGTGGGATAAGGAGAATCAAAATTGAAGATCGATGAATACAAGCAAAAGGTAACGGCTTCTTTTGACATGGCAAGCGAGGGGTACGATTGTTCGGGGCTGCGCTTTTTTGCCGAAAGCGCCTCGTGGTTAATTGAAAGCATACGTCTGAGCGGCAATGAGAATCTGCTTGATATAGCTACCGGGACCGGGCACGTGGCTATCACGGCCGCGAAGGAACTGAAAAAGGGAAGCGTGACAGGCGTTGACTTATCGGAGGGGATGCTCCAGCGGGCTGCAAGCAAGGCCCGGAAGCTGGATCTGCGGAATGTGACCTTTAAACGCTGCGACATTGAAAATATGGGCCTTGAGGATAACTCATTCGATGCGTCATGCTGTGCCTTCGGGCTCTTCTTCCTGCCAGACATGGAAAACGGATTAAGATGCATTTCAAAAGTCCTGAAACCGGGAGGAAAGTTCGGGATGACCAGTTTCGCCCCCTCGTTGATGATGCCTCTGAGGGAAATGTTGATGGAGAGGGTCAGGGCATACGGAATTGAAGAGCCGAAGCTCTCATGGAAGCAGCTGGACAGCCCTGATAAAATCCGCTCTCTGCTGAGCGCGGCCGGTTACGTGGATGTTCAGGTGGAGTCAAGACAGATGGGATATTATCTCGAGGACAGCCGGCAATGGCGTGATGTGCTGTGGAACAGCGGCTACCGCGGGCTGCTCAGCCAGCTCTCAGAAGATAATTTAAAACGGTTCATGGATGATCATTTAAAAGAAGTGGACGGCACTGCTGATAAAAACGGTATCTGGCTTGAGGTTGAGGTCCTGCTGGCAACGGCAGTTTCAGGCAAACAATAAAAACAAGAATGATGTTGCAATACTTGTCAAAAGAAATGAGAAACAGAACATTCGGACTTTCGAACAACAAACCGTTAAAAAGGAGGGTCATCATGAAAAATCGAACCGCTTTAGTAGTGTCACTATTTGTATTGATCTACTTATTAATGTCCGGGCACGCGGCACTCGCCGATGGAGGTCTGACGAAAATCGCTGACAATGTTTATTCATATGCTGATGTGAAGAATGGTTTTCCGGCAAACAGCTTCGGGGCAAATGCCGGGATCATTATCGGCAAAGACGGGATCATCGTAGTCGATACCCTTGTGTCCGCAAAAGAGGCGCAAAGGTTTATAAGCGATATCCGGAAGGTCTCGGACAAACCGTTCAAATATGTCATAAACACGCACTATCACCTTGACCACGCGTTCGGCAATGCGGAATTCGAAAAAATGGGGGCGATTATCATTTCCCATGAAGCAGACAATAATAACCTGCATAACAGCGGAGAGGCGGTGTTAAAGAACGCAGGCGCATACGGATTGACCGAAAGCGACATTGAGGGTACAAGCATCGCATATCCTTCGCTGACTTTCCCAAGCAGGATGATCATCAATATGGACGGCCAAGAGATTGAGCTTATATATCCCGGACCTTCGCATACAAGCGGGAGCATAATGGTATATCTGCCTGACCAGAAGATACTGTTTGCGGGCGATATTTTATTTACCGGGTATCATCCATTTCTGGCTGAGGGCGACATCAGCAGCTGGACAAAGGCGCTCGATTCCATCATGGCAATGGACGTTGAAAAGATCATCCCGGGTCACGGGCCTGTGTCGGGTAAGAAGGACATCAGGGACATGAAGGCCTATCTGAAAGCATTTGACTCAAAGGCGAAGGAACTGTGTGCCGGGTCAAATGACGTTGAATACATAGTCTCTGAGATCAAGAAGTCCCTTCCTCAGCGGCCTGAGGGCGAATTTCTGATCACCGGCAATATACAGATGAAGTATCTTAAGAAATAATTAACCTTTACGTTGCATAAATAAGGTGAGCGGACTCGCCGGGAAACATGGAAATGGAGGCATCAAATGAAAGAGATAAAAATGTTCCGTAAAGAGGATTTGCCCCTTAGACCCGCTGTCCCGGGCGCGAGGATGTGGGCGGTAGGGCTTGAAAAGGCGATGATGACTTATTTTAAAATGGATCCTGACACAAAGTTCCCTGAGCATTCTCATGAGGCGGAACAGATAACACTGATTCTAGAAGGCCAATTGACCTTTACGTATGGGGGAAAGGCTATTACTCTGAAAGCGGGTGAGGTGATCGCAATTCCTTCAAACGTCGTCCATGCGGCTTCCACAGGCAAGTCGCCGTGCAAGGCCGTGGACGCCTGGTCGCCTGTAAGAAAAGAGTACCTGTGAAAGGAGTTTACCCTCAATATATTTTTATCTGGAGCGACCCGATGGGATGATGTCCGCAATCACAAATGCCCTGTCAAGTACGTTGGGAGACAATATCCCCAGCGGCAAGTTTCTGAAAGACTTCCGCTTTGGCGCGTAAGCGTAAAAGGGTCGTTCACTTGGTTATCCTATAGGTATCATTTACTAAAACCTTTATTACACTGGATATGGAATTTCTGTATCATATCTTTTGGAGTGTTATACATTCGAACAACTGTCACCATCGAACGTTTCACTGTCCGTATAGTGATAAAAATAATTATTGTCATGATCCCGATAAGATGACTCATTGGTTCCGGCACAAAAGACAGTTCCCCCGGATACGGCAGCAGAGAATGGCCGTAATATACCTCCGCCCCGGTCTTGGTAATCAGGCACAGCAGTACAAGCGCATAAAGAGCCGGCTGCCGCATTTTTCCATAAATCCCGGTGAGCGCAAGGTAGGATATGCACCCGCATGCCAGCCCGGACAACCCGCCATAATATCTCATGTCAGGTCTTGTGATGAACAGGAACGTGCTTATGGACAATGCCATCAGCAGACACAAAAGGCCCAAATACCTCTCGCCTTTGCTCTCGATGATCCATCCCACGATACCGAACGCGAACAGATCATATGTTAAATGAGTCCCGCTGAAATGTACGAAATGTCCGGAAAGGAGCCTCCAGTACTCCCCGTTTAGAATAGCCTGCCGGTCATAAATCATCAGTGCAGCAAGGTCCGGCGTAATATAACAGGCTGTACTCAGAAGAAGCACCGGGATCGTCACTAACGGTAACCGCGCGTTCATTGCGCATCCCCCTTGAGTGACCGCAGGGCCAGTATGACCACTATGACAAACGGCAGAATAAGAAGGAAGTCCATACTTCCTGCACCGGTGTACCCCGGTTTACGCACCACTTTATACTCCTCCGGTGATTGCTTAACCCTGTCCTTAAACAGATCAAGCTGTTCATCAAGGTTTGCCGCCAGGTTTACCCGTGCTTCATCGAAACTCAGCTTCATATCGATGCGAAGCTGTTCGGTGATATTGACCGGTGTGGCAACGCCCTTGATATGACTGACACCAGGTGCACGGAATAGCATTTTCCTGCTCCTGACATCATATACGGCTGCATCAAGCATTGTGTGCGTGGTGTTCTTTTCCCCGGGGACTACATAAACGCCGATCAAAGTCCAGTAGGTGATTGATGCTACACCTCTGTCGGTGAACTGGACCTGGTCATACGAAATAAGCGCAATGACATCAACCCCGAACATCAAGGCGACCTGGTCCATATTGGTAAAGCCTCCGTCCTGGACCATGTACTGTGAAGGAATATATTCTATCCGTTTGACGAAATCATACTTCTTAAAATAACCTCCCAGTTCTTTCATAAGCTCAAGCTTTTCCTTTTCGGTAAGGTAAGGGACCTGATTTTTTGGCTCAGGCACAAAAGCGATCCCCACATTAAGCGGCAGGGACAGGAGCGGCACCCCCGGTTCCTGAGGGGCGGCAGGCTGATCCGGATACAGGTACTGGACAACGCTGCTATAATGTCTTGTGGGATCTGGAGTCAGGCAGCCGGTAAGAACAAACGATAAAATAAGTGAAACGGCAAACATGGTAATCAGTCTTCGATTTTTCATTTTTCCTCCTGAAATATTAATTTTTCTCATCATGAGGTTTTTATTGCAATGGGCATGCCTATACCGGGAATTCATGCAACGCCCCACAGTTTAGTGTTTTTTTTGTTGGCCGGGGAGCAAGCACCTGCAACCGATATTTTTAATTGACAATTACTGCATAAGACATGTACATTTTATGCATGGGCAAAACATTCACCCTTTCTCAGGAAGAGCGGGAATTTTTCCGCCTTGTCTATGATGCCGCATTCATCAACCCGTTCGGTCCGAGACGCAGGGAGATCAATCTCAGGATTCACGGTAAAAGCGAAACTGATGACCGCAGCCTGAGGGCAAAGTCATTCACAAAAGTCAGTAGCCGCATCTCGAATTTCGAGTCTGAAAACAGGGCCGATTTCACACTCTTTAGCGGTAAAGACAGGGACCTTGTCCGCACAGCGCTGCTGTTTGAACTTTACTACCGGTATAATGACGCCTTCGATTCTCTGATCTGCGAGCAGATCAGGGCAGGAGAAAAGTCTTGCCATGTCCCCTTTGCCGGTGAGGCCATCTCAATACTGCACAGGCGGGGTTTCAGCGCTGAAGAATCTCTCATGTACTTTGCATTTTTTTACCAGATCCGCAGGGCCTTTTATTTCATCAACAACAATATCGCCGGCAAAAGCCCCTCCATGGAAACGTTGAGATGCCGGCTCTGGGACAACATATTTACGTACTACACCCGCTTTTATGAGGAATTTCTCTGGGACCGTATGGAAGACTTCTCAACACTTCTGCTCGGCGAGACCGGTACGGGAAAAGGTCTGGCCGCCTCTGCTATAGGCAGGTCCGGGTTCATACCCTTTGACGAAAAGACGGGCTGCTTTACGGAAAGTTTTATGCATAATTTCATATCCATAAACCTCTCACAATTTGCCGAGTCCCTCATAGAATCGGAACTGTTCGGACACAAGAAGGGGTCATTCACAGGGGCAGTCGATAATTATCAGGGGGTATTCTCTCGCTGTACCCAAAACGGTACTCTGTTTCTCGATGAGATCGGCGATGTGTCCATTCCACTTCAGATCAAGCTGCTGCGGGTCCTTCAGGAGCGCACGTTCTCTCCGGTCGGGGACCACAAGAAATACTATTTTCACGGGAGGGTTATTGCCGCCACGAACCATTCGCTCACAGAGCTGAGGAGTCAGGGGAAATTCCGCGATGACTTCTTTTACAGGATCTGCTCTGACGTCATCATAATCCCACCGCTGAGACAGCGTCTCAAAGAAGCCCCCGGAGAACTGGAGATACTGCTGGACCATACGGTTACCCGCATCGTCGGTGAGCCCTCCCCTGATGTGCAGAGAGAGATACGGACTGTGCTGATTAAGGAACTCCGATCGGATTATCCCTGGCCAGGTAATGTCCGTGAACTGGAGCAGGCTGTAAGGAGGATCATCCTTACCCGGCATTACAGCGGCGACATCATCGATATGCCTGAAGGGGCGCATGACCATTTGATAAAGGAGATCCGGGACGGTGCAATGGACGCTGATGGGATCCTCTCTCTTTACTGCCGGACCCTTTATGAGAGACACGGCACGTATGAAGAGGTTGCCCGCATCTCCAATCTCGACAGGCGCACGGTCAAAAAATACCTACAAAGGACAGGAAAGAAGCGAGAGGCTGAATAAGCCTCTTTTTAGTTACTACTGCAATACCGCCTCATCCACTGCGCTAAGCGCAAGCTGCCTAAGCCCCTTGAGGTCAATCTTACCGCTGCCGAGAACCGGTATGGCATCAATTAAAATATAACTTCTATCGTCAGGTTTCCACAGGTTCGGCAGCCGGCTTTCCGCCATGATCTTCCGGAGGTCCTCAATTTGTCCCGCCTCCTTTGTAAACACAACAACGAGCCGTTCTCCCCTCCGTTCGTCCGGTACGGATGTAACCGCGATGGACTGTTCCGCACCATTCAGCCGTGCATAAAACTCATCCTCAATCCTTTTATGCGGGACCATCTCTCCCGCAATCTTGCTGAACCTACTGATCCTGTCCGTAATATAAATGAAGCCGTCCTTATCAGTATGCCCAATGTCCCCTGTAACGTACCAACCGTCATTGATGACTTCCGTTGTCTGCTGCTGGCGGTTAAGATAGCCCTGCATGACATTCGGCCCTTTTATCAGAATAAGCCCTGACCCGCCCGGAGGGAGGCTTTCACTTGTGTCGGGATCTACGATTCTTACCGCAATGCCCGGAAGGGGATGGCCCACGCTGTCTTCCCGTGAACCGATCTGCCGCACCCCGTCTATTTCAACATCGTGGATATTCAGGGATATAACGGGAGATAATTCGGTCGCACCGTAACCTTCAAGAGGGCGAATGCCAAATCTTTCATGGAATGAATCCGACACGCGCTTCTTCAACTTTTCCGCGCCCGTAATGACCAGCCGGAGTGAAGCAAAGTCAGCCGGCTTTGCCCTCCGCAAGTAGGCAAGGAGGAAAGTCGGGGTGGCAAGGAGGATCGTTGAATGGTTTTGTGAAACCATTTCAGCGATCTTGGCGCCGTCCATCGGGTTTACATGGTAGCTGACTGAAAACCCGCTGAGCAGGGGCAGCCAAATAGTACCGGTAAATCCGAGTGA
>JBFLYJ010000009.1:0-21369 GCA_040756635.1 Nitrospirota bacterium | reverse complement strand
TTCACGACCAATATTGCCTGTATTGTCGTGTGTATTTTTATCAGCGATAACAATTTTCCAGTCATATTTATTGTGATCACGAAGAAATGAAGTCAGCCTTTCCACTCCACGTCTGAGCGCTTTTTCTTCGTTATAGACGGGAAGTACGATCAATACTGTTGGACGATTGTTCTGGCCGTAATTATTTTGAATAGCTTTCTTGTTGGTCATATGGAATTCTGAAGCTTAGTTACTAGCAAGAAGCATTATACAATCAGGATGAACATGTTTAGCAACTGCTATTAATATAACAAGAAAACCTTGGTTTTTACAATGTGAAGGAGGATTAAGGCTACTATTAGAGTCATTCATTGACGTCATTTTCAGTGGCTATTAAAGCGATCCCGTAAGCGCATGCTATTTCAGAAAAATCATAAACAGCAATATCAGGGAGAATTTTTTTTAAGACTGCTACAAAAGATCTGTTTCGGACAATCCCGCCTGTCAGTGCCACACGGCCGGGCTTCTGATGGAAGAAAGACATTATCCTCCTGATTATGGTTGAGTAGACCGAGTAGATTATATCTGTCAGTTCTTTGCCCTCCGCAATAAGTTTTATAACCTCTGCGTCAGCAAAAACAGCGCAAGTGGATGAGAGACCGATATTCTTTGCCCCGGAAAGGTCTATTCTGCTCAATTCCTCCAGTGATAGGTTAAGACGCATTGCGAGGAGTTCAACGAACCTTCCGGTACCTGAAGCACACTTATCACTAATATGGAAATCACTCACTGTGCCGTTCTTCCTCAGATATACAACCTTACAATCCTGCCCTCCGATATCAAGAATCATGGTTGCTTCAGGGTCCTTATAGTTAACGCTCCTTGCAACCGCTTTTATCTCGGTTGTCTTAAAATCAGCTTTTGGATAGTTGTTCCTTCCATAGCCCGTAACCCCTGTCATTTTGATATCTCCTGGGGATATGCCCTGCTTTGAACAAAAGCTGTTAATTATTCTGTCTATCTTATCATTGAAACCTGTTGCTGTGCGGAAGACCTCATGGCTGCATATCTCAGTGCCGGAAGTTAATACTATTTTCGTATAGGTTGACCCAATATCCAATCCGCAATAATAGTTCATAGCAATTCAAGAAAAGCTTCAATATTAAGTTGTATGCTTTCAGAGTTGTACCAGTCGGGATTTGCCATATCGCTTTCGACAACAAGGGCGGGAAGCCCCCGTTTCTCCTTTAAATGCTGATTAATGAGGAACAGTGCGATGCTGTCCCTTTTACAGCTTTTGTTCAAATGAGTTATTACCCCGTCTATTTGATATTCTGAAACGATGCTCTCAACATATTTAATCTTCCAGTCAAGCGACATATTCATGAACATTTTGCCATAAGCGTTTACCAGTTTGTCCATCATGGATTCCCCGGTGTAATCCAGTATCCAGTGAGATGTATAGATATCCATAACTATACCCGCATCATCTTTTAAGCGGGGATATTTTTCCTTCAGGAACCAGAAAGGATACCCGAGCCATAAGATCCGCTTCTTGAGAGTATTGCCTGAATATTCCGCCTTGATCTCATCGAGTAGTTCTTCATAATAGTCTCCCGTCCGAGCCTCCCCTTTTGCAATAACCATTGGAAGCAGCGTCTCAGTAAATACCCTGGGTGGTATGTAGCTTGTCTTCCTTAACAGCTGGATCTCCTTCCATAATTTATTTGCTCTTAATGAGTTCTCCATCACGGCACCCAGTCTCTTTTCATTAAATCTCCTTCCAAACCGGGTTTCTGCCGCTTCTATCAACTGCACGTATTGCGAGTCGATATACTTAATCTCTTCGGGAGAAAACTCACCCTCGCATTTAGGATAATTGATGAATTGTACGGGTAATCCATACTCTTTCTTAAACGATTCCCACCAGTAGAGTAATGTCCCGCATTGATTGTTTGCCGTTGCAAGCAGCCCGGGTTCGGGAACACGTCTGTACTTGGAAGTCTGCTTTGACCTTGCAGCGTATAACAAAGCATAAGAGCAGATATTCCCGGAGTATCCCACAGATCTTGAATAATCCAGCAATGCTGTGTTCTTGTTGCTGCCTGAGAGCGTTGCTGCGGCATTCTCGGGATAAAAACATCTAAGGTCCATTGAGGTTAAAAGCTCACTCGGGGTAAAGACAGATATCCATGCGGTCCCGGGATCATCCGGGGAGTAATAATAATCAAGCAGTTCTTTTAATATTTTCAGGCTGGACATATCAGATATTTTCCGTAAAAGTATCTATATGGTTTTGAATCGAAGCGTCTATTCCACCGGAATGCTCTAACTCCAGATACAGCATCTTCACGCCATTTTTTTCCAGATGGTCCTTTATGCTTTTTGAAAAGAACATGTGGGGCTCGCAATATTTGTAATTAATATAAATAACCCCCTTAACAGAACGCTCCATTATCTCCGTGTCTAGCTCACTTATCAGCTTGCTATAGTGGTCATAAGAAGTTACGGTCCCTGCCCTACGGAAATAGTGACTAATAAGGTTATCCTTAACATCTCCTTCCAGAGAGACTTCGCAGTCATGCAGGCCGAGGGTACTGGTCAAGAACCTGGTAATGACATTATGATCCGTATTCAAATAATCGATCAAGTCCAGATTATCACATATGGGGCCGAGTACGAGCAGATTTGTTTGCGCTTTATTATGGTTTTGCCCGACGACCGCTTTGTCCATGCTTTCAAGCATGCACATGAAAACAGGCGCAGGCAAAACTGATCTCGCTATCATAAGTTTCAAATAGACGGCGCCTTTGAAAAGGCCTTCATCGGAGGATAGTAATTCACTGATGCCGGTGGTCATCCGGTTTTTCATCTCAACCCCCCTTTTCAACGCCGTATCATCAAATGTATAATGGGAGCCCATCCATTCAAGTACGTCTTCCACGGAACTCTTGTAGAACTGATATGTTCCCTCATCAAATTTAAGGGGTGGCCGGAACATTTTCACATTAATGCCCTGTATATTCCGCTCGAGATACTCCTTGGCACCATAAAGAGAATCACAGGTTGCAGGTACGATCAGATGGTCGGCCCAGGAGAAATGATCCGATTCAAAGGCGTTCATAATATCCGCAAGGTATGAACAAATGTAATTTATCAGGGCGCGTCTCTGGCCCAGAGATTCGGAGTACCCCTGGATTCTCACGGGATGAACATTGAACCCATATAGAAGTTCAGAAGGGAAATAGCTGCAAAAATATCCGGCATATGCCGCGTATGAGGCCCTGTGTTTTAATAGGATATTTTTTATGTTTGCAGTGTCTGTCAAATATTCGTTCATTTGAAAGAATCAGTTAATACAGAAATAATCTTCTTTTACAAAAACCTAAAAATTTACTATAACATAACTAAAGTGGCTCTACTGCACATTATGACCAGCCACTTTTTCATATGATCTCAATTCCTTTTTTTGTTTTGCGATATACCAGCTTACATTCTCAGCGGTTATAAAAACACCAAAGTCCGGAGGTACTGTAACACGGGTACAATCGGTTATCCTGCATGTTATCATGCTTCCGGTCAGCCGTCTATAATGGGATGTCTCGTAGTAATAATAGTTATTGGTTGTAACAGAATTGAACCCGCTAAAATCCCAATAATCCACAATTCCGGCCAGCTTTTCTTTGAACACAAGAAAAAGCTCTGGGTTATGCTGCATATAATACAGTTTGTGTATAGGGTTTATAAACACGTAAAGATTAAAACCCTTTTCCCTAGAAAGCCTCGCTATTTCTGAAATATCACGCAGAGTGTCCTCCATCAGCTGCATATGATATTCTTCAGATATTTCATCAAATGGGACCCTGCCCAGTGATTGAAAACGAGGGCTGCTTACATGGTCATCAATATTTCTCTCAATATTATCATCAACTCTTTCAAGTCTCTGCATTCCATTCCCGAGGATGTCAAAAACTATTATCGAATCATCCATAGTCTGCCTTATATACTTCATGATTCCAAAACGGGGAGCGGAGCAGAGGTACTTTATTTGGAATAGTATTCTTTTGAGAAATGAAGCGTCATATCCATGCCGCATGATCTGGCTGTCATGATCTTTCGGGTTGATACTATAAGAGGAATTGTCAATGCCGATCATTACGTTCTTTACAGGCAGACCTTTTTCGAGCAGTATTTTAATATCAGCCAAGTGCTCACGAGGGACACCTTCAGAATAGTTCATATTATAATAAGTGCCGCCCGAAATAAGGCCCGGATCTATTTTCCCTACCCTGGATGAACCGAACAGATAAGAATCCCATGGCTGATTGTCATTAATGAGGTGCCGCATTTTAGCATAATGCTGGTTTGGTTCATATCCGGGTTCATATCCGAGAGTAAGGCTCGTATCATTAAATATACCGAACGGGTCGAACAAGTAGTTATAGAAAGCTGCCGGCATGATCGATATTAAGAACAGAAGGCTTAATTTTAAGAAAACGAGCTTCATAGTTTGTCCTAAAATTGAAAATAAATAAATTCTGCGCCTGAAGTCCTGAAAAACAGGAGATAACTTGTAAAGGCGATGTAAACTCCCCACCTGAACAACAGAGGCTTTGCTGCTATGTACTGATTTATATTTATTTTATTCTGTATAAACTGAACGATCTCTAGTCCCGCGATAGACAGGAAAGCAACGATGAGATCGGTACGTGACATGATAGTAACATCAATGTTCATGTTCGATAAATTGATACTGAACATGTTATTTATAATCAGAAAGGCATCCGAAACAGAGTTGGCCCTGAAAAACACATACGTGAAACAGAGAAACGAAAAAGTGAATGCCAGGCTGATATTGTTATATAAAGCACGGGGAACCAGCTTCTGGATCTTTTTGCGTCTCTTTTTTGTAAGAGCATCAAGAGAAAGCAGAAGTCCGTGCAGCAGTCCCCAGATAACGAATGTCCAGTTAGCACCATGCCAGAGACCGCATGCCAGAAACGTAACGAACAGAGAATAGATAAGGGCTGGCACCCCCCAGTTCCGGAAATGTATAGAGACCGGAGTATAGATATAATCTGTCAACCAGGTGGAGAGTGATATATGCCAGCGCCTCCAGAATTCGGTAACAGACTTCGCGGAGTATGGCCTGTTAAAATTATTCATAAGTCTGAACCCGAGGACCTGCCCCGACCCTATAGCAATGTCCGAATAACCCGAAAAGTCACAGTAGATCTGGAAAGCAAATAAAACCGTGGCCAGAATAACCGGTGCGCCAGTATAGTCCGCCGGGTTGTTATAGATTTGATCGACATAAACTGCAACACGGTCCGCGATGACCATTTTCTTGAAAAGGCCCCAAGCAATCAGTTTAAGGCCGTCCGTGGTCCTTTGATAATCAAATCCGGCTTTTTCCCTGAATTGAGGAAGCAGGTTCCCGGCCCTTTCGATTGGACCGGCAATTAGTTTAGGGAAAAATGATATGAAGACAGCAAAGTAACCGAAGTGTCTTTCCGCAGTTATCTGCCCTCTGTATACATCTACAAGATAACTTATTACCTGAAACGTATAAAACGAAATACCAACGGGAAGCAGCAATTTTAACGAAGGCGTGTCATAAAATATATTGAATTTATTTAAAACGACCCGCAATGAGTCATTAAAGAAGTTGTAGTATTTAAAGAGAAAGAGTATTCCCAGGTTAAACAACAATACTGCTATGAGTATCCATTTCTTGTTTAGCGACTCTCGGTGTTTATCCAGAAGGATACCCGCAATATACGCACTGACCGTCGAAGCGATAATAAGAACAACATATTCGATCTTCCAGCACATATAGAAGTAGTAACTTGCAGCCAAAAGAAACGTCCAGCGGAATCTGTATGAGATCAGATAATAGGTCGTCACTACCAGGGAAAAGAAAATCAAATATTGTAAAGAGTTAAATAACATTTTGTTTTATTATTATGCCAGCCGTATGTTAACAAAGCTATTTTGAATCAAAAGGGAATGAAAGAAACGACACATCCAAATAAAGATAAGGCAGTGAAGTGAAGCATTTAAAAGTCATTTTTTCCTGGCATAAATGTTTGGTGTATATATGCTGCCAAAATGCTCATCCTGGTCTACTATTGTCATGAATCCCTTTTCTCTCAGGAAAGAAACCATCTTTTCACACAGTCCGCCGTCGAAATCATGGACTTCCATTACGACCTGTTTTATCTTCGACCAATCTTCCGGGGCAATGCCCTCCATTATGTCGACTTCGCTCTTTTCGACGTCTATCTTGAGAAGGTCAATCCGCTTGATATCGTGTTCATCTATAATGCTTGAAATCGTCCTCAAACGGCACGTATGTTCTATTGCACCTCCAAGCGCACTTTCTATCAGCAGTTCCTTAGCGCGATCTGACATTTCCATTGTCTTCTTACGGGTCGTCTCCCACTGGCGTGTTGCGCCGGATAGAAAAACCTGTGAATCCTGGGCCGAATCCGTATATAATCCGCTAAGGATCGAGTATCCGGGATAATATGTAAAAACGGCATCTTTTGTTTCGCTGGAAAGCCCGCACTCATAAACGACAACGTCAGGCCCGAACTGTGCGGTATTTAGGCGAAGCAGATGACATATTTCTGGTATTGGCTCAAAGGAATAGACCTTTGCCACGCTTACAGTCGCTTTTACAAAGAGTGTAAACATGCCGATATTGGCCCCCACATCAAAAACAACTGCCCCTTCCTGCAAGGATATCCCATGTTTTAGATAAGTCTGTTTTTCAAAAATCTCCTTGAACAGGAAGCTGGTCTCACTCTTGTTGAGATGATGGATAACCATATCGTTGGGAAGCCTGTAAAGATTTCCCAACGTCCGGCCGTTGCGTGATTTATTGTTGTCTTTATTCATAGCGTTCCATATTACAGATAAATCCCGGACCGCTAGCGGCTGAGCTTTTCGGATATCCTGTCACACATTGCACCTACATCTTTGAAATTCTGTATCTCAAGTGAAGTAAACTTAATATTAAAATGCTTCTCAATAGCGACAACGATATTTATATGGGTCAATGAATCCCAGTCTTCCACATCATCTGCTACAGTCTCCCTGGTGAGTGAAATACCGTCCTCGTCAAGGACATCTTTAAAAATATCATTTACTTCCTTTAAGATCTGACCTTGGTCCATTTAACATTATTCCTTTTTTCTTATATAGTTTGGTTTTTTATTATATGAATTTATCTCCAGTTTCCACATGCCGTTCTCTGGTTTAAACCCCAGGTCCTTATAGTGCTCTTTGACCAGATCGTTCTTTGCAGTTGGCAGGTATTCTCCAATGATAGTATCGTACCCGTTCTTCTCCGCCAGATCAACCATATCATTCAGAACAAAGTACTCCATATTTCTCTTCAGTACCCTGCAACTCATTATCCACGTATCTAAGAACAATGATCGACCCTCGACCTTGAGGATCAGGACGCTTATCAATCCATAATCACCGAACTTGTCTTCCAGTGTATATGAACGTGTGATAAAATCAGGGCTCTCACTTATCTTCTTTATCTCTTCTTCAGTATAGCGAACAGTTCTAAGATTAAATTGATTTGATCTTTGTGTCAATTGTGCTATTCTCGGGATTGTGAAGGAATTAAAGGCATTGGCATCAGAGACCATGGCCAGGCTTTTCAGAAAGTCATCTTCATTCTTGAATTCAGCCTGTACATCCCTTCTCCTGGCTTCCTGCTGGTACAGCTTGGTGCGATTGGTATCTTCATGTGAATATGTTGCTGTTTCAAACAGGTTCAGTGAACGTAAATATACGATGTACTCAGCTGGGTCCTCGGGAAGTTCCGGTACCGTGACTTCAGGGATGTATGTACGGACGATCTCTCTTTCAACTGGATTATCATCACAGAAAACTATTGAATCATAACCTATATTCAACACGCTTTGAATGTACCTGATGTTATCGACCTTAGTATTCCAATTAGCTACGAAAACAGCAATGTCATCCAATCTTAATACCATATCAGGATGTTTTTCAAAAGGTTCCTTCGCTATATTTTCGGTATTCTTGCTACAGACAGCTAGTATTATCCCTCTCCTTTTGAGCTGCTTTAACCATTTCTGAAATTCAGTATATGCCTTACCGATACCCAAGTCCCCTATCTGGATATTGTCGATCCCATCGTCTCCGATTATACCGCCCCATAACGTATTGTCCAGGTCAAGGACAATGCATTTCTTGAAGATGCCGGATGTCGCATTAATTATGTCAACCGAATTCTTGGCCAGGACAGGCAGAAAATCGATACTGTATACCATGGATGAAGTAACGTATATTTTGGGATCAAATACAAATGATAGCCCATAACGACTCTGAAGCATATTGATATCATTAATGAACAGATTATTGTATTCCTGACAGATATTCATCAATTTATAGTTGTACTCTCTTTGTTGATATCCTGCAGAAACCTTTATTTTATTAAAGTAATTGCCGAAGACATTGTCATCGACCTCGGGCAGGTTCGAAAGGACTATTTTACATGAAAGCCTCGAATTCAATGCGTCACAAAGTTGCCTGACATAAGAAATCCTCTCCTCGCTAAATCTCTCCTTCTGTTCTTCCGCAAGTGAATAAAACTGGTTAATACTCTTTTGAGTTGAATGGAAAATAAAGACATACTCAGGACTAAATTTATAAAGATCAGAGGAATAATCCAATATTTGTCTTTCTATCTGATCAAACTCTGCCTCAAAACAATCAAATCTCAACTTATTTTCATAACCATATCCCTTAATGGCCTGAACAAGCAATTGGGTAGCGCTATCACCTAATACAGCGATTTTAATGCTTTTAAAGTTGTTAAAGTCCTTATTCAGATTTTTCTTAAGCGCCTTAAAATCGATTTGATTTTTCATTATGCTGTGTTTTGTAGGAAAAAGGTCTTAATTGTACTGCAAGAGGTTGCATAATTGATAGTTTATTATGTTGTTTTTTGTATTTTTCTGTCAAATATTCTGGTGTGTTAGCCTCTTAATTGATTGAGTTCAGTACAGACTAAAAGATTATTTCATTAAGAAAAGCGGCCTTTTTGACGAATAGGTATAATAATATTATATAATTGATAATTCCATGAATAATTTCTATAAAGGGAAAAAGATTCTGTTGACCGGCGCAGCTGGCACCGTCGGAAAGGAAATAGTAAAGCAGCTTGTTTCTTTTAATCCGGCAGAGCTGCGTTTAATGGATAACAATGAATCTGAGATGTTTTTTCTTATGGAGGCATACAGAAATCCAAATGTCTACTGTTTCCTCGGTGACATAAGGGACAGGGACAAATTGGAGAAGTTGTCTAGCGATATTGACATTATCATTCATTCTGCGGCATTTAAACATGTCTACCTTTCAGAATATAATCCCTTCGATGTGGTTCAGACCAACATAATAGGTGTTGAAAATATTATCAGGGCTGCTACAGCATGTAACGTAAAGCAACTGCTTTTCACCAGCAGTGATAAGGCCGTAAATCCCACAAATGTAATGGGGACCTCAAAGCTTATGGGGGAAAGACTTATAACTGCTGCAAATGCCGTCAGAACTGACTCAAAGACCATTTTGAGCAGCACTCGTTTCGGCAACGTACTTGGGTCAAGAGGATCGGTTGTGCCATTATTTATGAAGCAGATCAGAAATGGCGGGCCTGTAACTATTACAGATAAAAGGATGACAAGATTCGTAATGACGATAGAAGAAGCTGCGCGTCTGGTTTTACGATCAGTGATGATTGCAAAGGGCGGCGAAGTGTTTGTTACAAAGATGCCTGTTGTAAGAATCCCGGACCTGGCAGAAGTAATGATAAATCTGCTGGCTGAAAAATATGGATATTCTCCTTCCAATATCAAAACCGTAGAGATTGGGGCGAAACCCGGAGAAAAATTATATGAGGAACTCATGACAGACCAGGAGGTTCACCGATCTTTAGAATTAAAAGACATGTTTGTGGTGACTCCTGCATTTAAATCTCTTTTCCAGTCTATAGAATATAATTATCCTGATTTAATGTCGACGCAAATAGCAAGATCTTATATATCTGAAAACGAAAGCCCGCTGGATAAAGCCGGTATTGAAAAATATCTCACCGAAAACAGGGTCCTTGAACAGGTTGAAGAATTATCTTTCGGTGGTATTGTTTAAAATTCTTCGATGACTTACCGACTGGTATCTCAATGCAATCTTTTGACTATGTACAAATATAAGATAGCTATTTGATTTCAAAATTCATTCTATGAAGAAGGGGGCCGGCATAATAGCAGCCAAGCACAAGGACATTGTCATTGCCGGCATGCTGTTCACTCTTTGCAGAAATGTCTTTTCCGAGCTTCGGGCGTTCTTACTAAGAAAGCATAAAAAGTTGTGTCCCAACAATCTTTTCTACCTGGAAGCTATTAATTATGTATCCAGAGTGGGATTTGAATATTTCGGCGTTGGACGTTCAAGAATATATTGCGCAACTTATAATTATAAAAAGCAGTCGCGAGCTAAGCCAGTTCAACTTTATTGTCAATATCTTCTTAATAAAGCGAACAAAATCCGGGCATTTAATGTCCACAATAAAAAATATCAGTTGGCAGTAGAGGTATTGAAAAATAATAGCTAAAGCTCTGGGGCCGAAACTGGTCAGGTGTTTACCTGAGTTATAGACAAACTGGACTATTTCAAAAAACTAAACATAGGGGTATTATTTTAACCTTGATCCTGTCTTTTGTATAATTAAATATGTCAAAAAGTGAAAAGGCCGCAAACATAATATTAGGTAGTGCTGCGATTTTTTTCCTGCTTATTTTTTTCTATGCGATGTACAGAAGCCATCTTCATCCTCCAGGGCAGATGATCAAGTACTATATACTATCCATAACGGGCTCGTTATGTTTCACCGTTGCTTTACTTAGATGCGATAAAGAGATGAAGCTCAAAATTTCTCTTCTGCTGATCACTACGCTAATATGTATTTATTCCTTTGAAATCATTTTATCATACAAAGTGATAAACAAACCGGAACCGATTCGAGAAAAAATAGCGGCAGAGACTGGGCTTCCCTACGACTCAAGAAGCGGACCCCAGGTCTGGCTGGATCTTCGAAACCAAGGGATTGATGCATATCCATTTTATAGTCCTTACGAGAATATCGAAATACAATGGAGAGACATCCTTCCTCTCAGTTTCATATCAGGCAAAACAACTATACAGTGTAATGAAAGCGGCGAGTGGATAATTTATAAAAGTGACGAACACGGGTTTAATAATCCTGAGGGACTCTATATCGAGAATCAATTGGATTATGTCCTGATCGGCGATTCATTTACACATGGATTTTGTACTAAACGAGAAGAAAACATTGCCGGGTGGTTGACAAAAACAGGCAAAAGAGTATTAAACCTGGGAATGGGTAATACAAGCCCTCTCATTCAGCTTGCCATATTGAAGGAGTATGGCAAACCGTTCAAACCGAAATATGTCTTCTGGTTCTTTTTCGAAGGCAATGATCATGAAGGACTGGCCTTTGATAAAAAGTCTTCTATTCTCGTGAAATACCTTGAAAATGATTTTACTCAGCATCTTCTTCAGAAACAGAAAGTGATAGATGAACTGCTGAGCGAATATGCAGACGAGAAATTCGAATTGATTAAGAAAGACGGTGGTATCGCAAGTAAATATAAACGGGAAGGCGGACCTGTCTTCAGCCTATCATTTTCCAGCATAGTGCTTTCTCAGCTTCGCAAGAAGCTGGGGATTTCCGAAAGCTGCATATGTCATGTCGATCCTTTGTTTAAAGATATCTTTGCGGAAGCAAAGCGTACAATAAACAGCTGGGACGGCAAACTGGTTTTTGTATATTTACCTGATTACAGTAGATATCCAAAGAGAATTGACAAATGCAGAAAACGTTTTCTTGACACGGGGAAAACTGGAATAATAAAAATTATTAAAGACTTGGAGATTCCTGTGCTAGACATTCAAAGTGTTTTTGATTCTCACCCTGATCCTCTTTCTTTTTTCCCGTTCAAACTCTTCGGGCATTATAATGCTGATGCTTATAAATTAATAGCGGAAGAAATAGAAAAGTATCTTTCGACCGGAGGAGTAGCATTGGGAAATCATTCTTCAGAGTCAATGATTAACTACCCAGAAAACAGGAACGGAGCCTGATTATGAAGCGTTGATATAAACCGCAAACCTTCCTGGAAGGTAATGAGATGAGAAAATATCGCATTTATACTTTTAACCATATAATAACATCACTTATTATGTTCATCTCCGGGCCATATTTATCTTTTATGATAAAATTTACTATTCTCAGCGTCGGCCACTACAGAGGATACCTTAAATGAACATTTATAAAAACCTGCCGCCTGAAGATAATCAGCATATAAATGTTTCGTTCTGTAATATTCTCCGACTGGTTTTTACGATTTTTTCTCTTTATCTTCTTGGAGACGTTTTTTGGCGATGGGACGGATTCAAAGTTCATTCATCCTTTTCCGAATATCTTCCGAATATTGCACTTGCTCTGATCCTATGGAGCCTTGTTGCGTTAATTGGTTCCGTTCTACTATGGCTGCCTGTCAAGATATTCGAACGGTTCAGCGGGTATTTGTCAATTAAAATAAAAACGGAACATTTCGTGCTGTATTTATCTATTCTGATTTCTCTGACGGTAATAGTGTGGGCGGCAAAGAAGATTATATGGGCTGACATACAGACCTCACCTCTTTTAAAACTGACCGTCATTATATTTATAATATGCACTGCAATTCCTTTGGCATGGATATTACGAAACAGGGCGGGGGGATGGTTGAATGAGGTCCAGATTCGCATTACGCCCCTGGTCTGGATATTTACTGTCTGCCTAATACTCTCAATCCTGCTTGTAGTCATACGCATGTGGAGTAAGAATTCAGCGAGTGCTATAACAGACGGGCCCGCTCTATCAAATACATCCGAAACAACCGCGATACGGCCGAATATTCTTTTTGTCACATATGATGCTCTAACTGCAGAAGACATGTCAGTGTACGGTTATCATCGTGACACAACCCCTTTCATAAAGAAATGGGCAGAAACGGCATCGTCATTTACCAGGACTGAGGCGCAGGGCAACGGCACTGCTACAAATACTGCAAGTCTTATGACAGGCAAGAGAGTTTGGACCCATAGGAGATATCAATTTGATATGGCCGCCAAGCCGGTAAAGGCAGCTACTGAAAATCTCGCATTAGTCATGAAAGAAAACGGATATCATACGGCTGCCTTTATACAAAACATCGTTGCGTCCGTAGAAGCTATCGGTATTTCAGACAGCGTGGACACAAAGCCGCCGGTTGCGGAGTTTTTAAAACCGGCATCGATTGAAGGAATAATTGAAAAATATCTGTTCCTGTTGTTTGGCGATAAGTTCACGACGTACAACTGGCTGGGACAGGATGATTTTATCTTTAATGAACTGCTTAATAAAATCCCTCAAAATGTATTTGCAACTGAATATCCGCCTGCACTGGTTTTCGATAAATTTTTCGAGTTCATAGACAACAATCCCCGCGGGCCTTTCTTTATATGGCTTCATTTTTATCCGCCCCATGATCCGCAGCTGCCGCCTAAACCTTTTTCAGGAACGTTCAACCCGTCACAGGAGCTAAGAAGAAAAAACGATCAATTCGGCATCAGGCCTGAAATAGCGCCATATTCATCAAATAATCTGCCGTTCCCAAAAGAGGTGCAAAGAAAAATCGGAATTTTACGGGACTATTATGATGAATTCATATTATATTGCGATAAACAGTTCGAGAATTTTATTGCTGAATTTCAGAAAAGAGAGTGGTCTAAAAATACAATCATTATTTTGTCATCCGACCATGGAGACAGTTTTGAACATAATTATTTTCTTCATAACAAGCGACATCTTTATGAACAGGTAACACATATTCCTCTTATCATTAAAGAACCCGCCCAGACCGAGGGACGGATAATCGACAGTATAGTGGAACAGATAGATATACCGGCGACAATGTTAGATTTTGCCGATATCCCGGCCCCCTCATGGATGGAAGGCCGTTCACTGCGGCCATATTTAAGCGGCGACGAACTGCCGGCTAAAAAAGCCATATCCATGAATCTGGAGAGAAATATTCCATCAGAGCCTATTACAAAAGCAACTATAGCTGTATGGGAAGGCGAATACAAGCTCATACATTACCTGGACGATGACAATTCTCTTCTCTTCAACCTCAGTAAAGACCCGGGGGAGACAATCAATCTTTTCAATAATGAACCCGAGATTGGGCTGCGGCTCCTTTCTTTCATTAAGAGCAGTCTAAAAGAAGTCAATGAAAAAATTATAATAGAAGAACGACAAAAAAATACCAAAAAAGAATTTTAGGAGGTTCGGCTTGAGAATATTGATTTTAGGCGCAGATGGATACTTAGGATGGCCCAGCTGCCTATACTTTTCCCAGCGGGGCCATGAGGTTGTCGGAGTTGATAATTACTTCCGCCGAAATGCAGGTAAAACTCTTGACTGCGAACCATTAATGCCGACCCCGGACCTTGTTCAGAGAGCGAATATCTGGGAGCAGACCAGCGGTATACGCGTTAAAATACATATCGGCGACATTACTGATTATGAATTTCTTCTGTCTATATTCAAAGGATATAATCCCGATGCTGTTGTTCATTATGCAGAACAACCTTCAGCCCCGTATTCCATGATGAACAGGGACACCGCCGCCTTTACTGTGCAAAATAATCTTATCTCGACCCTTAACATCGTATACGCCGTAAAAGAGGTAAATCCTGACTGTCATATTATCAAACTGGGTACTATGGGCGAATACGGCACTCCTGATATTGATATCGAAGAAGGCTGGCTTGAAATAGAACATAAAGGCCGCAAGGACAAATTCCTGTACCCCCGGCAAGCGGGTTCGCTGTATCACACTACAAAAGTACAGGACACGGATATGCTATGGTTTTATGTCAGGACATGGAATATCAGGGTGACTGATTTGATGCAAGGCCCGGTTTATGGACTGTCTACAGAAGAGACGGATTTGGACTCACGTCTGATGCCCCATTTCCATTACGATGAAGTATTCGGAACTTTGTTGAACAGATTCATTGTCCAGGCAGTGGCCGGTTATCCTTTGACAATATACGGTAAAGGCAACCAGACAAGGGGTTTTCTGAACATAAAAGATACAATGCAGTGTGTATATTTATCGTCCATGCAGCCGGCAAAAAGTGGCGAATTACGAATTTTCAATCAGATGACGGAATCTTTCTCCGTTAATCAGCTAGCTGAGAGGGTCAAAAAAGTCGGGGACACTCTGGGTTATAACGTGAAAATTGAAAATATAAAAAATCCAAGAATTGAGAAGGAAGATCATCACTATAATGTAAAATATACCGGCCTCCTGGACCTGGGACTGAAACCTCACTATCTGACAGATGAAGTCCTGGAAAGCTTTTTCGCGATTGCGGACAAATACAAAACCAGCATCAACAGAGCTGCCTTCTTTAGAGGTATTAGTTGGAAATAACTCCAATTTAACAGCACGTTAAGTTATTATAAATATATTAAGAACAAATCATCACCCTAAATTAATGCATCTGCCCAAGATATATTTCTCGGTGCTGATTTGCCATAACGGGGAGATTAATGGTATCCAGTGAAAAAATAATACAGGTCATATTCGAGGCGATTGATGAGTTAAACGAGCAGCTCCCAAAGGAGGAGAGATTGGAAAAGTCGCTCAACAAAGTTCAGTTTGGCAGCGGGGGGAATATAGATTCTTTAAGACTGGTCAGTTTAATGACAACGCTTGAGCAGAAAATTGAAGAGCAATTTGGAATCACAATAGCTATATTTGATCATCTGGCCTCATCCGAAAATGATAATCTATTTAACACAGTTGCGAGTCTCGCAGATTTTCTAGTTTCCACAATGGAGAACCGTTAAATTGAATCCGGAACGTTTTAGATGTGTATTAATTTCTGATTTTAATCTAGACATTTTTTCAGGTTACTTAAATAATAATGAAGACCTGCCAGCAGTTCATACGACTGTAGCTCCGTTCGGCCAGGTAATTCCCCTATTAATGCAGGATGATTTGAAACTCTGGCAAAACAATTTCGATTTTACAGTAATCTGGACCCAGCCCGAGGCAGTCATTCCTTCTTTTAAAAATCTTCTGGAATATAAGCGCCCGTCGATACAGGAAATACTTGGCGAAGTTGATCAATTCGCATCTCTTGCATTAAATGTCTGCGATAAAGTAAAGACCGTATTTGTCCCGACATGGACGTTTCCGCCTTACATGAGTGGATTTGGCATGCTTGATATGAAAAAGGACATCGGGATAGCAAACGTTCTCATGCAAATGAACTTAAGACTGTCTGAAAAAATTGACGGCAGTTCGAATATGCATTTGCTTGATGCTCATAAATGGATATCTGCAGCCGGCAAGTATGCGTATAATCCCAGGCTATGGTATCGAGGGAAAATAGTATTTGGGAACGATGTGTATAAAGAAGCTGTGAAAGATATTAAATCCGCATTGGCGGGAATACAGGGGCTTTCAAAAAAATTGATTATTCTGGACCTTGACAATACGTTATGGGGAGGCGTTGTCGGAGACCTGGGTTGGGAAAATATCGTTCTGGGCGGACATGATCCGGGAGGAGAAGCATATGTAGACTTTCAGACCGCCCTGAAATCCTTAACAAACCGAGGTGTTTTACTGGGGATTGTAAGCAAGAACGAAGAAACGACCGCTTTAAATGCAATAAACAATCATCCGGAAATGGTTCTGAGATTGAAAGATTTTGCCGGATGGAAGATCAATTGGCAGGACAAGGCGCAAAATATCGTTGATCTGGTTTCTGATCTCAATCTGGGTCTTCAGTCTGTGGTATTCATAGACGACAATCCGGTTGAACGGGCACGGGTCCGGGACACCTTAACTGAAGTCTTCGTTCCTGAATGGCCTGTAGACTGTTTATTGTATAGGAGTGCTCTGCTTAGTCTGCGATGTTTTGATACGCCTTTAATCAGCAGCGAGGATATTGACAGAGCCAGAATGTATGCCCATGAACAGCAGCGCAATGAACTGAGAAAAAGTCTGAGTTCAGTAGATGAATGGCTGACCAGCTTGGGAATAAAGATCTTAATAGATGAGTTAACCGGGGTTAATCTGCAAAGGACAACCCAATTATTAAACAAGACCAATCAAATGAATCTTTCGACGAGAAGAATGACGGAGAATGAGCTACTAGATTGGGTAAAAGGGGACAACAAAAAGCTTTGGACCTTCCGCGTTTCAGACAGGTATGGAGATTCCGGTCTTACCGGGATCATCAGTCTGGAAATGAAAAACGACCATTGCCGGATAGTTGATTTCATTCTTAGTTGCAGGGTCATGGGCAGAAAAGTAGAAGAAACTATGCTGTTCACAGCAATCCGGTATGCAAAGGGCCTGGGATTAAAAAAAATAAAAGCAGAATTCATCCCCACACCAAAGAATAAACCATGTTTGGACTTCTGGGAGAAGTCCGGGTTTCACATTAGTGAGAACGGACGGACTTTTACGTGGGAATTGGATAAAGAGTACTATTTACCGCGGCAAGTCGAAATAAGTCACGCATAATATTGCACTTATCACTTCAATAATATCAGGACAGGAAACGGTGGCTAGATACATTATTCGCGAAGCTGATCAAAACGATATATCCGGCATCATACGACTTCGTCATACAATTAGGGTGTTTCGCTCCATCGAAACAGCCGAATATGACTCATTCTGGAATTCACTGATTAGCAGCAATCCCTCTTCGATTCGGCATATTTTTGTCGGAGTAAATGAAAAAAAAGAAATTGTTGCCCATGTGGCCATGGTGCCGTTCAGGTTCCTGAGAGACGGAGAACCTTTGATTGGCGGTTTGTTATGCCAGCTGATGGTTCATGAGGCCTTTAGGCAGGAACTATTGTTCCCGAGACTGGAGATGAAAATCCTGAGCGGGTATCAAGCCCGCGGATTTGATTTTTCGTTCATACTCGCCAATAGGGGGGATGTAAAAAAGGCTCACATTTCCCTTGGATTCCATGATATTGGAGACCTGGTGGTTTATGCCATGCCATATAAGCTCAGCGGCATCACACGCCGTGTAATAAAGAATGGTTTATTAAATTCCATCATGATGCCCATTCGTTTCATAGCAGAAGGACTACTCCGACTTAAAAGGTCTTCGGGGAAATGTGCATCTAGTGCAACGGAAATATCGAGATTTGACTCAAGCATAGATCAGTTCCTGGTGGAAGTCCAAAAGTATTTCCCTTATACTGCTGTCAGGAATTCAGCTATTCTCAATTGGCGGTTCTCAAATGATAATTCAATGAAATATCAGATATTAGTGATTAAAGAAGACTCGGAGATCGTGGGATATGTCGTATTGCGCCGTATCGACATGAAGGGTTTTGATGTTTTGGCGATAGCAGATATTTTATTTTCGCCTGCGCGAATTGATGTAGGTCGGTCATTAATAAACGCCGTGCACAGGAAGGCCGTTCAACTGGGTGTAGAGATGAGTGCTTGTCTGTTAAATCCAAATGACCCGTTGTGTTCGATCATCAGAAAATGTGGTTACATAAAAACACCTGAGGTATTTTCATTGATCGTACATGAACCAAAAGACAAAACGCGTCATTTCGGCAAAGACACTTTTGCTAAATGGCATCTGACATGGTTTGATCATGATGTTGTATAAATCGTTCAAACCTGATAATCCTCAGAATATTGCGTCATAAGAGACTATTATTATTGCCGCCCTTTGAGGATCCGATATCTCCTCTCTATGGGATTGTTGCTTTGAAGTAATATTTGGAAAACCGGGGGTATAGTCGATCCAATGCAGATGAATTTTACGAACAATAGGATATGCAGCCAACCTTACGGATTGCCGGTTCCCCAGGGAACGCGATGAAGACGTGCGAGAGTCTACCCGTTTGTTTGAAGAAACTCTCGCGTCTGTTTATCAGGCCGCCATATTGGAATCTATTACTATACCTAAAAAGCTTTCGGCATCTGAAGGAGTGATATCATGATTAACTGCCAACAACCAATTCATGTACTTGCTCTTAATTTATATATATAAATAAACATATTTTCAAGATTAAAGCTGGCAACTTCAATAAACTCTTTATTGAAGTTGTTTTTTAAATATTCAAATATCCCGACTCTAATATCGTCTTGAATATATGCAGCACTGTATGGGAACATTAAATAGGTAATATTATTTTGCCCGCAATATTCCTTAAGTTTTTCGGGTGTGGAAACCTCTTCAACGTCATACAGCAGGTCAAGCAGCCTGTCCCTGGCTATCGCATATTTATATCTGTAAAATTCAGATGACAAGATACGGATCGTCAGGACTCTTTCCCCTTCCTTAACGTTATCCTTGACCCACTTCATAGCGTTTTCACTGGGATAATAATAGAGCTTTTTATTTTCATGGTTGAGATATCGCTTATTCAGAGGGTACACTGAGCAAATAACAATCATATACGCCGTCAATACAATAAAACAGAATTTGGCGGCGTGTCTCCAATTAACATAGTGGATCATGCTAGATATAAAAATCGCTAGAAAAACCGATATGGTCGGATATAAAGTCATAGAAAGACGGGGACTTAATACCGCCATATCAGATACTATCGCGAAATAATATGCAATAAAAACAAAACCAAATAAAGCGGTTAAGTAATTACGGTTGCGATAACACATGTAACAAGCAGAGAAAACAAATAAAATAAATATGACCAGGGATATATTTGATTGAATCAAAAACATATACTTGAACAGTTTCCCATCAATAGATGTCAGATTGGACAATACGAATTTATAGTTTCTCCAGTTAAATAATTTTGATATAACCATCCATGGAACAATAGTCAGCACAGATAACGATAATATTTTCAGATTCATCAAATAATGCAACGATCGTTTTTGTATGGCGACTATCGTCACAAAGATAAAACAGATAACAAGCATTAATAAAATCGGGTCCTTATATAAATACCCGGTTCCCATCAGGTATGCAGTTATCAATATATCTCTGTTATCTCCATCTCTAATAAACCGTATAAAATAAAATACGCTTGTAATGATTAAGAAAATTTCACCACAGGCCAGTTCTCCCAGGGATGCATACATAAAAACTACCGGCAGGAACAAATATATCGATGCCCCCAGCAATGCGGTTTCCTTTTCATAAAACATCAGAATTGTCCTGTACAGGTAAACTGCACTTAGAAGATAAAATATCAATTGTATGAATCTTGGGAAAATATGGTTTATACCAAAAGCCGAATATGCCATTAAATATATAAACTTCGAAACCGGGGGGTATCGTATCAGTATAGGATGGTAAGGAAGCTCCCGCAATAAGAAAAAGTAGGAAAACAGGAAAATTAAGAACAGCAAGGCATAAAAGTATTTTAATAAGTTGCCTGATAACCCCGGACGGAAAATACTCTTTAGCGTTTCTAAAATAGTAGTGCTTCCAACTTTCAATTTGCTCATAACAAAAAATAGGACGACCAGCACCCAGAAAGCCGTCCTGATAAACAGATGGTTCGAACTGTCAATATATTCATAAATCCATAAGCCGCCTTTCAGGTGTAATGTTTCGTCACCAATAATTAGTATCGGGCGGAGTATTGGATAAATATGAAGAGCTGCGGCTATCAGACAGACAATGACAAGCCACACATTTTCTTTGATTAGCTTCCATGGGTTTGTGCTCCTAATAATGAGTGGTTTGTCAACAAAAAGTGCATTAAGCCAGCGGTTCATTAAATAAGCAGTAATTAAAAAATACAATAACAATCCCGAGAAAACAGCAGACCTGGCTTTGACTGATATGGGAAGTGCCCAGGATGGAAAAATCAAATACAAAGCCGTCCATGAAACTATGAACAGTATTTTATAATGCGTAATTAATGGGGTCATCTATAATTTAATAAGAATTAAGTCCGCTAAAATTTAAAGAAATTATGATTGGCATGCCGGTTAATTTCTTAACTGGAACAAGACGTACTATTTTAACAAAATTCAGGAAAACTCTCCCGATCAGTCTTCTTGAAAATATATTCAGTCAAAAAACTGAAACTATGGAGCGATCAATAAAATAAAAAGGGCCCGATATTTCGGGCCATTAAAATTAAAATCAAAGCAAGTTAATTTTTATTCATTGGACATTATTGATTCGACCATGAATTTCTCACCGGTTAGCTTTTCTACTGCTTTTACTAGCTTCTCCATATTTACACGAACAGTTTTT
>JBFLYJ010000089.1:0-9610 GCA_040756635.1 Nitrospirota bacterium | reverse complement strand
TAATAGCTAACGTAGATGGAGCCGGATTTGATCCGTCTAGTAGCGAAGTTAATGAAACGCCTTTTGGATTTTTGAACACGCAGTTTGCGACATTGTCTACTACTAACATGACCAATTACACAAGCGCTAACGGAAGGGTTATATGCCTGTCCTGCCACAGAGCGCATGGGTCTGCCCAGAATGACCTTCTCAGGTTTGACTACAGCACTATGAATGCAGGTAATTCAACTAATAATGGTGGGTGCGAAACCTGTCACGTTGCTCAAAGGTAGTTAAGTATAAAAAGGAGCCGGCTTTGCCGGCTCCTTTTTTTTAACAGAGTTCAATTGTACTATACAGCCACGCAAATGGAAACAGTAATTAAAGCAGTTCAGGCACTCAGTGGCTGTGATATTTTAAAACAATATATCTTAATGTTATTGAGGTATAGAATATGGGCTCCCGAATAAATAATATTATCAGAATAATCTTATTTAGTAGCCTATACGAATCCATCAAGCCCGACAGGAGTCAGAACGGTTGTTATATATTTGTCATGGCACGAACCGCATGGTTCTGATCAACCTGAAATGTTGAGATGGAATTCAGGATGTCACTAAAATTAGTGCCTTATATCTAAGAAATATGCTTAAGAAAGGCTCTTGTTTCTGTCTTAGCCGTTTGATATTATAATTAATGTAACCTCTTTAAATTAAGTCAAAATTTATAATCAAGCAGTTAAGAAGATGTTTGATAAATTCACCATTAGCAGTAAGAGGGTTTATCCCTAATGAATGCGGGAAATAACACAGGAATATTCAATATACAGGGGTTTATAAGAGTATATTATGTTATTAATCCAATATGTTATCCAAATATTAATGCATGACAGAACTGGCACGATGATTGCTTTGTTAAATAGTAATGAATGAGAGATTCTATATAGAGAGGGAATTAATGAATAGACATAATAAAGGTAAAAGAAAAATAATGGCCGTAAGCTTGGAAGTCATCATGTTGCTCTTATTGGTCGGTCCTTTATTCCCACTTTTTGCCGCGATAACAGGGGAATGTGCAAATTGTCACACAATGCACAATAGCCAGAATGCCGCAGTCATGGCAGATTATGGAGCATCAGGAATGCCGTGGAAGGACACAGGTCCTAATAATGCCCTTACTCGTGGCGATTGTTTGGGTTGTCATGGAATTGGTACATCGAAGATTGTAACCTTAGGGTCCAGCGAGATCCCCCAGGTCTATCATACTGACGCAACCGGGGATCTGGCAGGCGGCAATTTCGCATACATCCTTGGTACAAAAGGGAGTGGAGCATCTGATACAAAGGGTCACAATGTTGTCGAAATCGGTAATGCTGAAAGCACATTAACAATTGCGCCGGGGCACCATTCGCCGAGCAGTATGGGGATTAATGTTACATGTTCAGGAATGACCGGCTGTCACGGTAAGCGGGTCTCGGGGGAAATCCTGAAGGGTGCCCACCATAATAATGTTGATGCCAAACTTGATACTGCTGATCAGGTATATAACAGCTACAGGTTCCTGTTTGGTGTTAAGGGATACGAGAATACGACGGGGTCATATAAATGGCAGAATTATGATAAAGATAATCATAATGAGTACTTTGGAGCAACGACTCCAATGACTTATGGAGGTAACTGCTCAATATGTCATACTGCTCAGGGTGTCCAGCCAACTAATCATACTATAAGCGGTTTCTGCGGTACTTGCCATAGAGAATTTCACGTTGTCGCCGGCATCGGCGGTGACACAAGTACGCCGTTTACGAGACATCCTACTGATGTAGTTCTGCCTGGAAGCGGCGAGTATGCAAGTTACAACGGAGTTGGGAACGAATACAGTGTGGATTCCCCGGTAGCCAGGACGACTGTCCCTGATTCCATTGCTAATACGGTCGTTCCCGGGACAGATGTAGTAATGTGTTTATCCTGCCATATGGCTCATGCATCCAATTATGCTGATATGCTGAGATGGGACTACAGTGCGGTGCAGTTAGGAGGTTCCGGAGGCTGTTTAGTATGCCATACTTCAAAATAACGTAGGCTCCTACTATATTTATTCGGAAGCCCGGTTGAATCGTCAGCCGGGCTTTTTTATTAACAGGCATGCAGTGGATAACTTGTTGAAATATAGTTAATTATTTTTATAAATTAGGCGGCATGTATGAAAAATGCTTGCGAACATCTAAATTTCTTCTTTTTCCGCAGAGGGTTATCAATGTTTCTATTAGCAAATAAATCCATGAAGAAACATTTTTCCGCGCGGTTAATCCGAGTTTTGTTATATGCTATATAACTTTTCATCCAGGTTCGGGATTTTCCCCTGAAATAAATTAATAAAATTATAAGTACATTGAATTCCAAGACAACTTATTGCTATTATTTAAAACCTGATCCAATAATTCACAAAAATTTCTCGATACTTAAAAGACACTTAACATACGAATAATACATGTAAAATCAATTGCCACCTTAATGATTTGTGAGTTTTTGCAGGACGAGTCTGCAACGAATTTTATACCCTTAATGAAAAAGTGCACCTATCAAGCGAGCAACAGGTTATGAGGATAAGCCATTATCTTTTTGCTGTTCTGTTTCTATTGACATTGATACCGTCTGTTCTCAAAGCCCAGCAGCTTGGGTCTGCACTCATTAATTATCAGGAAAGTATAACAACCGATGAAGAAGACAGGAATCTGGTGCTCCCGTCATTTACCTATTCGGACTTATCAACAAATGAGATATATGTGATTGACGGCAGGAACAGAGTTATTATATTTTCCCCGGATCTGTTTCCGTTATTTACGCTTGGAAAGAGAGACGGGATTGAAGCACCTCAGGGACTGGCCGTTGATAATCAGGGCTATCTTTACATCGCACAATCCGTCTCAACGAGCAATACAAAGAGCAGAATTTCTGTCTATAATGCATGTCTGAAATGGGAGCGGGACATATATTTGGAGGACTTTGAAGGGAGTAAGGCGTTTGCCCCTTATCGTGTCGCAATAGATAAAAAAAGAAACCTTTATGTGGCTGCAAGCCATTTCCCCGGGGTGTTTTATATCGATAGAACTGGTCGTACCATTGACATTATTGAGCCGGAAGAAGAAGGGCGAAAGGTCAATTTAAATAATGTGGTAATAGACAAGACAGGCAGAATATATGTTATTAGCGAAGATGAAAGCCATATATATGTTTATGATGAAAACAGAAAATTTATATATAAATTTGGTGAAAAAGGCGGAAGTACGGGCAAACTCAGCAGACCCAAGGCAATCGGTATAGATGATCACACAGGCAGAAGTTATGTCGTAGATTATATGCGTCATACGATATCCGCATATGATAAGGAAGGGAAATATCTTTTTGAATTCGGCGGTCTTGGATGGAGCGAAGGATGGTTTCAGCATCCGATTAACCTTACCGTTGACGGCAAGGGCAGGATTTTTGTAGCGGATTTATTTAATCAACGTGTACAGGTATTTAATACCTGGTAACAGTTGCATGACGGGATAATCGCAGTGAGGCTTCATCGTTGTCTCAGTATGGCTGTAAAGCAGAATTATCAGGAGGATTAAGGTCCGCGGTTTTCCGTCAGTCATTGTAGTTTGCTAACAAGTCAGAACACTCTGACAAGCGCATATTTGCGCCGCACAGGAGATGAAATGATAAAGAAACTGTACATCTCAGGCAATAAGTTTTTTGTTCTTCTGCTGATACCCCTTATTATGTTTACAGCTTGCGTGACTACAGAAGAACAGACAAGTCGCCTGGAAGCATATAAGTGTCAAGTTACGGTATTTTTTAACGGCCCTGTTACTGTTGACAGGGAAGTTACATTTGAACTGGCTGCGGTAAATATAGTATCAGAAGACGGTACGTCAAGAGAAATCATGGGTACTCCGCTGATCTTTAATTCGAATGACGTAAAAGGCCGGCAGATTTTTCTGGGTGAAAAATCTTTGCCTGAAGGAAAATATCAGAAGCTTCGGCTAGTCATAAAAGAAGCGTTTACAACAAAAAAAGGGATGCCGTCACAGTTAGCGCTGCCTCCTGATGGAGTGGACTTAAACATAGATGTTTCTTTAAGGAGAAATCAGAGTACAACGTTATTCCTGAATTGGAACGCTGACGCCTCGGTTGAGGAAGATTATCTTTTCAGTCCCGTATTCACCGTAAAAAGCCAGGTCCCGGAATTAAGTTCTCTGCTTATTTATGTAACTAACGAGGACTCCGACAACGTGTCGGTAATCAACAGGCAGGACGGGGAGATTGCCGCTACTGTATTGGTGGGAAGAAAGCCGAGAGGTATCGCGACTTCCGTAGAGGGAGAGCACCTTAAGGTATATGTCGCAAATTCAGGCTCAAACAGCGTCTCGGTAATCGACCCGACAACAAATAAAATAGAAAACGAGATCCCGATCCGGTTCGGAAGACAGCCGGAAGCAATAGCCGTAGCGGGCATATCATCCGACAAGGAGCTGATATTTGTAGCCAACTACGGGTCCAACACGGTGTCAATGGTGGATGGTACAACATATCAGGAACTGGAGAAAATAGATGTCGGCCGAGGCCCCATAGCAATAGCGGCAGACCCTCCTGGCGAGGATCTGGTTGTGTCAAGGTTCCTGAGCTTTGATGATATTAACGTGCTGAGAAGTTACAGGGAACGGTATTTTAATGTTTATGTCGTCAATCAGAATTCCAACAGTGTTTCCGTAATCAGAATAGACGCGCTGGCAAAACAAAGCGTAGAGGTCATCAATTTGAATGTCGAATGGAGGCCGGTGGCTCTCAGTATTGATTATCAGAGAGGCAAGGTTTACGTTGCGAATTATGATTCCGACAAACTATCGGTCATAGATATCATCAAGACCGTAAAGGGTATTACATCAGACGCGGTAAGCAACATTAATAACGTGGGATTTGCCGTCATAGGTGTCATTGCTGATCCGGCCTTCGACAGGTTGTATCTGTTAAAGGAAAGGCCCGGAGAAGTAATGATAGTCAGACCTTTTACGGAAGGCCTTGATACCCTTAAGACTGTGATGCCTCCGATATTGGGGACAATTGCTGTCGGGAGTTCCCCCAGGGCATTAGTCATGGACCCGGAGGCCAGAAAGCTGTATGTCGTAAACAGGGGATCAGACAGCGTCTCTGTAATCGATAAGACTACAAAAAATGAAGAGCAGACCATATCCGTAGGCAAAAAACCCTACGGTATAACTTTTTTCCAGAAATGAACCATAGCAGGATGAACATAATATCAGAATCACGGCATTTTCATTTCATGTCCCGGATTATTGCCGCTTTTGTAACTGAAATTATAAATCCGGAACTCAAAGATGACTTATGAGGAACATACTATGGAGGGTTTTGGCCCTTATGATAGCGGTATTTTCATTATACTCTTCTGCCTTTTCACAGGGGCTGAACGGGTATTTTGATATTAATAAAAATATCACGAAACAGTATGATGACGGCGATATGACATTATCTACCGAATCAGTGAACCGAAACTTATATCTTAACGTGCATGAACCCATTACACCGGTTCTCACATATCAATTTAATTTACGGACAAATTTTCTTGATTCCAAGACAACGGACTCTCTGGATGTGACTTCTAAAAGATACGTCAGGTCGATTGAACCGGCCCTGGATCTGGTTCTCGGGAATCCCACATACAGTTTAAGTTCGGGTGTGCGCCGCAGGGAACAATGGACTGCAGCGCACATGAATAACGACAACAGAAAGACAAATGATTATTACTATTCCAGACTCAGCCTGTCCCCTGATTTACTGCCGTCTCTTGTACTCCAGTTTGACAGGCAGAAAAATTATGACTATCTTTCCCCCAGGGCGGTGGATAACAGCAACTCTGTTTATTCCATCAGCTCCGCGTATGACTTGCCACCGGCGGATGTTAAGTTCAGATATACGGTTAATTACTCATACACAGTCAGCCATACTCCTTTAAACCTCAACAATAAAACTATCAGCGATAATTTTAACGGTACGTACAGCGTCGGATATTCCAGCCGATTCTGGCAGAACAAGGCAGACTACTCTCTCGGTTACCAGGGGAATTTTACGAGGAACGCGAGCGAGCAGTTCGTTACACAGACCGGGACGATATTGAACAAGAGAATTCCTTTCGGGGGGCTTTACATATATGATCCTCCGGACCCTGCGGTCGGTGCCCTGAATTCCGAAAACACTCTTATAAACAATGATATTAATACCCCGACGAGTATAAATATAGGGACCGGGATCGGCAATATAAACCATAACATCGGTATATGGATACCACCCGATGATTCCGTTGACCGGTTATACGTCTATGTTGATAAAGATATCAGCGGTGATCTTAATCTCGGAAACAGCATCAACTGGAAGGCATATAAGAGTGATTCAAATACGGCTGCGACGACATGGACCGAGATAACCATTAATCAGGTCGTGATTTTTACAGATACACTTGATAATATATACCGGTACGAGATAAGATTTGCCTCCCCGCAGAACGCGTCTTATTTTAAGGCCGTCAATCTGGCGACTGTCAGCGCAGCGGGTCTGACTGATGTGTTTGTAACGGAAATCGAGGCCTACGGCACTGATGCGGCCGATCAGAAGAAGCTTATAGATGCGTCCAACTCTTTCACGCAGCAGATCAATTTTAATACCAGTTTAAGGCCCACGGACAAGCTGACCCTTGGTCTTAATTACTCGCTAGACCGGTCGGACCAGAATCTGATCTCAGTCGCAAATTCCGTGGGTGGTATTTTTGAAAATATCTTCAGTGATTCTTTAAGCGAAGCCCGATGGAACTTCCTGAGCGTTATAACACGGGCCTACAGCGCTTCCGCTTCGTTGATCGCTCACAGATACCTTACAACCTCTTTCCGCGTTCAGCGAAACGAAACCTTTGACAATAAAGATGAGACGGATTTTAATTCAAATTCTTATAATCTTTCTTTTCTGTCTGAACCTCTGCCAACCCTCAACGCCAATTTATCATTAATAAGAAGTGACAATTACAGTTTCAGCGAGAAGTCTTCCACGAATGATTCCGCTCTTCTAAGTGTAGGATCGAGATTATACAGGGACCTGAATATGATCACAGATGTAATTTATTCCAAGGCATACTCCTATACGAATGAGACGACGTCTACTACCCAGCAGATAAACGGGACACTGGACGCGCTTCTGACCAGTAAATTGTCCGGCACTTTTTCTTATCATATAAGCCGGACTCTTTCTGACGGGACACCGTCAGATTTGCGGGACGGCTCTCTGTTTATCACATACAGACCTGGAAAACTCATTAATATAACGGGCAATTTTAAAATTTCTGATTCTGACGGTGATACATCGACTGTAGAAGGCGTGCTTCTGGACTGGCTCCCGTTGCCGGCTGTGAGACTTAACGCTAACTATCAGCGCAGTGACACGGAACCGGGGCCTGTAAAGACCGACACCGTTAACGGGTATATCATATGGTATGTAACAAAATTCGCTGATGTACGTTTTATAAGCAGTTACTCGAAACAGATGGATGATAATTCAACGAAATATTACAGTACGACCGCAAGCTTAAATTGCAGATTCTGAAAATGTAACATATAATACAGGTCAACTGCCTGAATAATATGATAATCCTGCCTGTTATGACAGGGGCGGGCAAGCTGAAGGCGGCTATAGAGGTCAGATAATGATTGATACAGTTACGAGGACAAGAAGTTACCGGTCACGGATATATGCAATTGTATTTTTTTATCTGGTAATACTTTCTGCTTTCGGGTGCAGCACCAACGGTATGAAGCAGTTTATCAGACCGGACTACGACATTGGTTCAATGAAAACCGTGGCGGTCATTCCATTCAGAAACTTTACTGCGGACAATTTCGCGAACGAAAAGATCAGAAGTAAAGTCAGTATTGAACTACTTTCGAGAGACATTAATATTATAGAACCGGGTGAAATTATTTCAGTCATGCGAGAACTGAAAATCAGATCTGTCGATTCGATGCGCAATAAGGACTTTGTGAGCATGGGCAATATGTTAAATGTTGATGCCGTCATTACCGGGGCGGTCGAAACATTCGGTATCAGCAAGGGTATAACGACCTCTTATCCGGAGGTGTCTGTTCAGCTGATGATGTTTGAAACGGCGACCGGGAATATAGTCTGGTCAACCTTCCAGACGAGCGGAGGCGCTAGTTTCTGGACCAGGCATTTCGGAGCTGAAGGCAGCACACTTGATAATGTATCTGAAATGGTGGTCAAAGAAGCTTTTGATTCTTTATTTGGCCGGTAGTCTTGATTATGAGCGTACGGAAGGCAAAGACGCATATGAATAACAATTGATACTTGAGAAATAAAAGGAGAATTGGTATGCATTTATTGAAAAAATACGTCCCGGTGTTAATGGTTTTAATTTTGTTTGTCATCTCGGGATGCCGTAGCGACATCCCGGTTTATCATATCAGTGAAGATATAGATTTCAGTTATTACAAGAGGGTTGCGGTTGTGCCTTTTGACAATCTGACAAATGACAAATACGCCGATGAGATAGTAAGACAGGTGGTTGTGAGTGAGCTTCTCGCGTCCGGCCTTGTTGATGTTGTATTCCCGGGTGAAGTCAAGAGCGCCATCGCGGAGCTGGGAATTAAATCAGTCTCAACAATGACGGCGAATCAGATCAAGGCTCTGTGTAATGCGCTTAAGGTAGAGGCATTAATCGTGGGGGCGGTTGAAGAATACGGCGAGGCAAGGATGGGGAACATCTCTGCGCCCCAGGTTACAGTCAGCCTAATGATGGCGGACGCTAATACCGGTTCCATTGTGTGGTCCATAACAAAAACCCGGGGAGGCGCAAGTTTTATGGCACGGCACTTCGGGGCAAGACACGAAACGATCAGCGAAACGGTATTGCTGCTGGTAAGGGATTCCATCCGGACTCTTTACAGGTATTAAATTCATTGCAGCATGATCGGCAGATAACAGGTACTGGAATTAACCGCTAATATCGGTCGAAAAAAACCGTCAAGGTCCTTATGCGATTAACAAAGGCCCCTGCCCAGGGAATCATATAATGAAAAAAATAATTATCAGCTTAATTATATTGCTTACCGGTGTCCTGTCCTTACTTATATATTCAGCGATAAACGAGACCCCGCCGTCTTCTACTGTTGCCGGTAACGGAGTAGTAAAAGATAATAAGGCCGAGGTAGTTTCTGTAAAACATTCCCCAGGTTTTATTAATAACTCCTTAAGTCCGATCGAAAAAATCGATGAAACTGTCGAAGGTGAGGATGAATACCAAAAACCATCAGGGAACATTACTGAGAAGAAGGCGGCCATTAAAGCAGAAGAAAATAGATTGGAAGTGTCATCCGCCGAGAAAGAAACACCTGTAGTGAAAGAAAAAGCTGAGACAGTAGCCGCGCCAGTGAAGGAAGTGAAACGAAAAGAAGAGGCCGCAGCTGCAGAAAAAGAGAGCGGCCAAACCGTGGAAACGAAACCAGCGGTAGTCGCAAAAGCACCTTCCGTAAAAGCTGAGAGTATAAAAGCAGCGCCGCCGGTTGTAG
>JBFLYJ010000088.1:0-9618 GCA_040756635.1 Nitrospirota bacterium | reverse complement strand
GTTGAGTACAAGGACCGTGCCTTTGATTATTTCCTTTTTGGCAATCGCGAGCGCGTCTCCGGTACCCAGAAGTTCCTTCTGGAGAACAAACGTCAAACTGCCGTCATCGATTCTGGCCCTGACTTCATCAGCGCCATTTCCGACCACTAAAATCGTCTTTGCAGGTTTGAGTGTTTTTACCGCGTCAATCACATACCGGACCATAGGTCTGCCCAGGGCCTCATGAAGGATCTTGGGTGTACGTGACTTCATCCGCTTGCCGCGGCCGGCTGCCAGAATAACTACTGATAATTTCATTTTCCCTATCATAATATTTTCATTATTATCATTTCAATTTACCTGCCAGAATAAGCATAAAATACGAAATCAGCCTTATGACTTAATTACGGCAATTAATTATCAGACCTTAACTCCCCGCAAGATGAATATATTCCCTTATTAATTTAGGATACATACTTATATTGAATAATATATTTGTCATGAGATAACATTCATGAGAGCAAAAGCAGCCGTCCCGTCTGATAGAGGCAAGCACCTTTTGAACTTTACCGGACCTCATCATTTCCTTAATATCATAGTCAGCTTCTCTGACATTTCCCATTTTCATCGAAAACGACTCACAGGGATAAAGATCTCCCGTTTCAGTAAGGACAAGATTAAGCCTTCCGGCGTAGCAGTCGACTAATTTCTTCTTTCGTGTCTCGGTCTCATAAATAAGCCGCCGCTGCAGTATGTCCTGTGCCGCTTTCAGCCTACCCCCCCTGAAACTATATGTGCCGGATATATGTTTTTTCAGGTTCCCGGCAAGCTTGTCGATAGTCACCCTGTACTTTTCGATATCTATCTCGGACAGTCCCTTACCGCGGACAAGTGAGACCGTGTGAGTATTGATTTTCTCCAACCCGCTTACAAATTCAATCACCTCATCCATATAGTCCTGATTTGCCGAACAATAAACGGTATTGATGCCGAGTTCGAAATTCCGGTATTCATCAATCAGCGTTTTTAAAGATTCGTACGTCTGCATGGTTTTCCTGTAGCTTCCGCCGGTGCCCCTGATCTGATCGTGGACCTGCTCCGGCCCGTCAAGCGAGAGCTTCACGACGATCGTGCTGTTGCGGCAGTGTTTAAGTATTGCACCGATTTTTTCTCTTATGACGCCGGTAAGCAGACCATTGGTGGGAAACAGGATGATCGCGGGCCTGTTCCTTTCATAGAACACTTTCGTGATTTCTACTATATCGTCCCTGAGAAATATTTCCCCGCCCGAAAAAGCCAGCCACAGCAGCCTTCCCATTGAGGCGGATATTTTTTCAATCTCACCCGGTGTCAGCTCATTTACACGTTCGTCCTGCGTGTCTTTACCCGCCCGGTAAAAGCAGAAGGGGCATCTGGAATTACATCTTTTTGTCAGGAAGAATGTCAGCTGGATGGGCCTGCGCTTCCAGAACACTGACCCTATATGACGGAAAGGAGAATAAGCCATCAAACCGTCCTTTCGGCCGCGGACCCGGGCCTGCTGCCGTCAGGCAAGGAGCAGGGAAAAACTATGGTCTTTGTCGAGTTCTTATTTCTCACTTTGCATTATCGGTATTTGACCGCGATTCGACATGTATTTAATTACCGCCCCAAATGTCCCTATGGCTATCGGAACCGGATAAACCATCGTATAGTAAACAAAGGCCTTAACTCCAAATATAAAGCCGCCCGTTTCATGAAAGGCCCTCAGCAATATTCTGTTTATATGCAAGTTAAACATGAACACAGGAGGCACTGGATACAAAAACTCGGGTGTGTCTAAAAGGACGAACAAAGCAATAAGGATAATATTCAGGAAACACGAAGCAACGTTTGTCTTTAATTCCACAGAGGCGGAACCCGAGTCCCTGAACACGTCTCTGTTTTTCAGGGAATACACATTCCAGTACATGGATTTCCTGGCCGCGTTGCGGAGTGATTTCAACAGGGTAAAATTGAAAATATGCCTGACCTGAATATCGGGATTCATGACAAGACCGCAGCCTGACCTTCTGAGCCTGTGGCTGAATTCGATATCTTCTATGATCGGCATGAAGACCTCGGGAAACCCTCCGCTCTTAAGGAATGTCCGGGTATCAACGATCATGGCGTGGGCGGCGATATAATCAGGATTTTCTATGTTCTTGGTTTCGGAGTAATTCACAAAGACGGACTGGAAGATACTGTAAAAGGTCCTGTCAAACGGCATTCTCGCGTATGTCCCGCCGATCATGACACCCGGCCCATGATCAGACAGTGTCCTGTTAACTATAGACAGGGTGTCCCTTTCCAGAAGGCAGTCCGCGTCTATGAAAAATATATACTCCCCTCTGCTGTTTTTCGCGCCGGTATTTCTTGCCTTTGATGTTCCCGACCGTTTTTCGAGACAGATCAGCCTGCATGGGAACTTTTTTATTATTTCTACAGAATCGTCATCGGAACGGTCGTCGACGACAACCACCTCGAAATTACCGTAGTCCGAGGCAAAGGCGGCTTCAAGGCACAGCCCTATTGTAGCGGCCATATTATAATTAGGTATTACAATTGAGATATGTTTTTCCACTGGCAGTTGTATTTATATTTATCAAGACCCTTCCTGATCCGCAATCAGGAGCAAATAGAATATTTTATGGTTTATTATTATAATACACTCTGACGATTATACAGGGTTTCTCAATGAAGAAAAGAATAGCGATACTTGTTAGAGACAGAAAGTCCGAGGCCTTAAGAATGGCGGTCGGCGCCACTCTGTCCAATGATGATGTCAGCGTTTTCATTATGGATGATAAGCTGGAAATTGATGACGACACGGAGGTCAATTTACAGATGCTGTCAGACCTCAAGGCAAAGATTTATTCCAACAATCCGGGAAACCCATTTGAACAGAAAAGCACTGAAGAGATCGCCCTTCTGCTTTCCGGATACGATGTCGTAATTCCGTATTAATCGTTCACGCACAGTAGTTACATTGACCCGATTTCATTGACAAATCAGGCGTTATAATTCTAACATTATAAGCAAAATCAACTAAAAAATGAGGTGTATATGCTCCAGGAAGTAGAAAAAGTATCAGCCACCACGAGAAGACTCAAAATCAATGTCCCTTCGGAAGTCATTCAGTCCGAAACCAATTCATTATATAACCAGATCAGGGCGACAACGAAGATCCCGGGATTCAGGCCGGGCAAGGTGCCGCAGGCCATTCTTGTGAAAAAGTTCAGCAAGAGCGTCGAGGCCCAGGTCATAGAGAAGGTCGTTCCGCAGTCTTACCTTGAAGCGGTCAAGGAAGCGCAGTTGGAACCTGTAAGCTATCCTGATATTGATGACAAGAAACTGGAAATAAAGCCGGGTGAGCCGCTTAATTTTACGGTCACCATCGAGGTAAAGCCCGAGATAGAAAACATAAATTTTGAAGGGATCGTCTTAAACAAGAAGACATCCTCCATAGAAGATGATGACGTGGAGAGGTCCATCAAACTGCTTCAGGAAAGCAAGGCCCTTTACTCGGTCTCGGACGATGAAATGAAGGAAGGCGACATGGCCATTGTCGACAGCGACGCCTTTATCGACGGGCAGCACAAAAGCGAATTGTCTTATAAGGAATATCCACTGGTACTTGGAACGATGGACATGCCTAAAGAATTCAGCGACGCGCTGGCAGGAAAAAAGAAGGGCGACAGTGTTGAAATTAAAATAAGCTTCGAAAACGATCACCCCAACAGGACCATCGCGGGGAAGGAAGTCCTGTTTAAAGTCACCGTTACAGAGACCAAAAAGAAGAACGTCCCCCCGGTGGATGATGAACTGGCGCAGAGCGCCGACTGCAGCACCGTTGACGAGCTGAGAAAGACAATCCGTGAAAACCTCACCAAGAGGAAAGAAGGTGAAATCAATCTCCTTTATAAAAAAGAGATCCTTGACGAACTCATAAAGAGACATGATTTCGATGTGCCGACCTCCATGGTCTATGGAGAAATAGAGTCGATGATTCACCACGAAAAACAGGATGCGGAGAGACATGGCAGAGAGGTCAGACCGGACGCTGAACTGGCAAAGGAATTTGAAACAAAGGCCAGGGAAAATGTAAAAAGCATGCTCCTTCTTGAAGCAATCGGCAAAAAAGACAACATTGAAACGACCGATGAAGACGTAAAAAAGGCTATAGAGGAGATAGCGGTCCGCAACAACCTGAAACCCGAAGAAGTGACGAAACTGTACAGCGTGAGAGAAGGCTCGATGGATGCTTTAAAAAGCAGGTTGTTCGCGGATAAAGTGCTCGAGATGATACTTGCAAAATCGACCATTCAGTAATATACGGCCATGTTCCGCGGGCCTGTCCCTTCCGGGCTTATGGTAATATTCCTTTGTTCGTATATAATAAGTATATGAAGCCGTTAATTAATTTATTACAGGAGATAAAATGACTTTAATTCCGATGGTAATAGAACAGACCGGAAGGTCGGAAAGAGCATACGACATATATTCCAGGCTCTTGAAAGACCGGATTGTTTTCATCGGCAGCCCGATAGACGACAATCTCGCAAATACCGTAATCGCCCAGCTGCTGTTTCTGCAGACCGAAGACGCTGAGAAAGACATTCACATATACATAAATTCTCCGGGCGGCGTCGTCTCTTCCGGCCTGGCGATTTACGACACCATGCAGTACATAAAACCCGACATATGCACTTACTGTATAGGACAGGCGGCAAGCATGGGCGCGCTCCTGCTGACTGCCGGCACAAAAGGGAAACGCTTTGTTCTTCCCCATTCACGCGTGATGATTCACCAGCCGATAGGTGGATTTTACGGCCAGGCGACGGACGTTGAAATACACGCCAGAGAGATCCTGAAGATGAAAGAGACCCTTAACGGCATTATCGCAAAACATACTAGCCAGCCTCTTGACAAGATCAAGTTTGATACGGAAAGAGATTACTTTATGTCAGGCATTGAGGCCAAAGAATACGGCATCGTGGATGAAGTGATCGAATCCATGAGGAAAGAGTAGGCTTGCCATGAAAGAAAAGAAACCGACAGAACAATACGGCGATCTCCTTAAATGTTCTTTTTGCGGCAAGGGACAGAAAGAGGTCAGAAAGCTCATAGCTGGACCTACCGTTTACATATGTGATGAGTGCGTGGGCCTCTGCAATGAAATAATGGCAGAGGAAGTCGAACCGGCCTTCGACATCAACATCTCCCGTAAACTTCCTACGCCTAAAGAGATAAAGGGATTTCTCGACGACTACGTGATCGAGCAGGAACAGGCAAAGAAGATCCTGTCTGTCGCGGTGCACAACCATTACAAGCGGATAAACAACCCCAAGCAGTCGGACGTTGAACTTCAAAAGAGCAATATCATCCTTATCGGACCTACGGGGACAGGGAAGACCATCCTTGCGCAGACACTCGCAAAGATCCTTGACGTGCCGTTTACCATTGCTGATGCCACGACATTGACGGAGGCGGGCTATGTTGGAGAGGACGTAGAGAATATAATATTGAAACTCCTTCAGGCGGCGGACTTTGATGTGGAAAAGGCGCAGCGGGGCATTATCTATATTGATGAGATAGACAAGATAAGCCGTAAAACCGAGAATGTGTCCATTACGAGAGATGTCTCAGGCGAGGGGGTCCAGCAGGCGCTCCTTAAAATCATTGAAGGGACCATAGCCAATATCCCTCCCCAGGGAGGGAGAAAACATCCGCAGCAGGAATTTATTCAGATTAATACTACGAATATCCTGTTTATCTGCGGCGGTGCCTTTGTAGGGCTCGAAAAGATCATTGAGGAGAGGCTTGGCAAGAAGGTTGTTGGTTTCGCAGCGGAACCATCGGCTGTGGTGAGGAGAAAAATCGGCGACACTCTGAGAAAAGTTCAGCCTCAGGACCTCATCAAGTACGGCCTTATCCCTGAATTCGTCGGACGTCTTCCGGTCTTTGCTTCCCTCGACGAATTGGGAGAGTCGGCGCTGGTTCGCATACTTACAGAACCGAAGAACGCCCTCGTGAAACAGTATCAGCGGCTCTTTTCTTTTGACAACGTAAAGCTGAAATTTGCTGACAAGGCCTGTGCCGCGATAGCGAGGGAGGCGGTGAAACGTAAAACCGGCGCGCGCGGACTGAGGGCCATCCTTGAGGAGATAATGCTTGATGTCATGTATGAGATACCGTCCCAGCCTGATATCAAGGAATGCGTGATAACGGAAGAAGTCATCACAAAGAAGGAAAAGCCGATCCTTACTTACGAAGAGAAGGCCGAATCAGCGTAACGAAGCGCGTAAGGTAAGACGATTCATCCTTTTGCTCTTCCTTTCCCTTTAAGTAATCCGTGTGCAATTAATCTTCTGAATTTTTCCTTCAGTTCGTCATCTTTCACGTTATGAAGTGTGTTTTCAAGGAACCTCAAGTCCTCATCATTAAGTCTTGAAAGTTCTTTGTCCTGAGAGACTTCCTTTTTTTCAGGGAGTTTCCCGAGCCTGAAACGGACGCCCTGAAGATCGCAGGGCCTGAGCTTTTCTGAAATTTCATCTTTATAAAAACCGAGATGGTGCATCCATTGCGGGGTGTCAACAATTATGGTGAGCACTTTGTCCCTGACAGTGTCCGGGTAAGTGTGAGCTGCAACTGCCGGGCCGACGATACCGGACCAATTTCTTTTGACCGCGTTAAGAACGCTTCCGCTATCTATGCCGAGGTCTTTGCTGAACTGTCCGAGGATTTTACGAAGAGACTCCATAAGTGTCCAGACGAAGGAGGAAGGTTTTCAAGTTTCAACCGCTTGAACCGTTCAAACAGTTCAAGCGGATGGAACTATTATTACTTATACTGCTTTTTTTATCTTGCCGGAACGAAGACACCGTGTACAGACATATACCCTTTTTACTCCGCGATCGGTCTGAACTTTGACCCTCTGCAGATTAGGCAAGAAAATACGGTTCGTCTTGTTGTTTGCGTGGCTGACATTCTTGCCGGTGGTCCTCTTCTTGTCGCATATCTCACATACTGCCATCTATATTCCTCCTGTCTGATTTATAAAATATAGTGTTCCGCAATCATTTTTGACAATCAAGAACCTGCATTGAGCAGGCAAATGATTGCTTTATAAAGAGAGGTTATGATAACATTAATCCGGAAAAACTTACAACCCAAATCCAGAATAAGATTCCAACATATCAGGCGCGTGTTCTATACAGCAGGGTTGATCATTAACTTTTTTATAGATTAAGGGAAAAATGGCCGGAATTCGAATATACGAACTGTCAAAAAAGATCAATGTCAGCAGCAAGGAAATCATCGCCAAACTGAAGGATATGGGGATAGAAGTCAAATCCCACATGTCCAATATCACCGAAGATACGGAAAAAAAGCTGGTCGATGTGTTTCAGAAACAGACAGCCCCTGCCGAAGCAAAACCGGCCCCTGCCAGGACAAAAGAAAAAGAGCCCAGGCCTGCCGTTCAGACTGAAGCAAAAAAAACCGTCGAAGCAGCAAAACCTCAGGCAAAAGCCCCTGCGGAGAAGCCCAGAAAAGATAAAAGAGAACCTAAATCCTCCTTTGCGGCCAAGTTATCAAAAATAAAAAAATCCATGCCTGAGACACCGGCCGGAGTTGAGGGAAAAGAAGAACCTGCGACCACTGAGGAAGATGAGATAATCGTTCCGGACAGATTCAAGAAAGAAGTCGAGAGCGAGAAACTGGCAAAGTTCAAGAGCAAGCCCGGAATGCAACGGGCCTTTGATTCCATCAGGCGTGTGGAGATCTCCAAAAAAGGATTCGAATTCAAACCTCACTTCAAAAAGCACGACAGGAAACCGCTCCCCAAGAAGACCGAAGAAATTGCGGTCCCGACACCTACAGCACCCAGAAAGCGCGTCATAAAATTTCAGGAAGGTACAACTGTAAAGGAGTTTGCCGACCTCATCGGTCAGAAACTCAATGATGTAATAAAGAAATTCATGGAACTCGGTTACATGCCGACCATTAACCAGCCGGTAGACACCGACGCCGCGCAGATCGTATCAGAGGCTTTCGGACTAAAACTCGAAATGGTCATCGCCGAAGACGAAGAGGCTTTACTGGAAGAAGCGGTGGTAGACGAGTCCTCTCTGAGTCCCCGCCCTCCTATTGTAACAATCATGGGGCATGTTGACCATGGAAAGACAACTCTACTGGACGCCATAAGAAAGACGCGGGTGACCGAAACGGAGGCCGGAGGCATAACCCAGCATATCGGCGCCTACAAGGTAAAACTGAAGGACAAAGAGATAGCCTTTCTTGATACTCCCGGTCATGAAGCCTTTACCATGATGAGGGCCAGGGGTGCCAAGGTGACGGACATAGTCGTCCTTGTCGTTGCCGCTGATGACAGCGTCATGCCCCAAACCATCGAGGCGATTGATCATGCAAAAGCCGCAAATGTACCGATTATTGTGGCCATTAACAAGATCGACAAGCCTGAGGCCAATATCGCTCGGGTAAAGACCGAGCTTTCCCAGCACGATGTCGTCCCGGAAGACTGGGGAGGGAAAAATATTTTTGTCGAAGTTTCCGCCAAACAGAAGATCGGAATCGAACAGCTCCTCGAGATGATCGTACTGCAGGCGGACATCATGGAATTAAAAGCCGATTACACCAGACCGGCAAAAGGGACGATAGTCGAAGCCAAGCTGGACAGGGGAAGAGGCCCGGTCGGGACTGTCCTGGTGAACACGGGCGTGTTAAAAGCGGGAGACTCATTTCTCGTAGGGACGATCGCCGGAAGAGTCAGGGCACTGATAGATGACACCGGCAAGAAGATAGAAAAGGCCGGACCGTCGACACCTGTAGAAGTCATAGGTTTTCCGGATGTTCCACAGGCAGGTGATATATTTGTCGTAATGGACGACGAGAGAAAGGCCAGACAGATAGCACTGAACAGACTTCATAAGCAGAAGACCGCGGCCATTGCTCAAAAGAAGAAACTGACCCTCGACGATCTTTATGAACGTGTCAAGGAAGGGGAGATCAGGGACCTTAATATTATTCTCAAGGCCGACGTCCAGGGTTCCGTGGAAGCGGTCAAAGACGCACTTTCCAACCTTACTCACCCCCATGTAAAGGTAAACGTAATCCATACGGGGACAGGAGGTATTAACGAGTCCGATGTCATGCTCGCCGCCGCCTCAACAGCCATTATTATAGGATTCAACGTGCGTGCCGACGCCAAGGCCTCATCACTCAAGGACAAAGAAGGGGTTGATGTCAGACTGTATAATGTCATTTACGAAGCGATAGATGATATCAAGAAGGCCCTTGAGGGTATGCTGGCGCCGACAATCACGGAAAAGATCCTCGGACGCGCAGAGGTAAGAAACACTTTCCAGATATCCCGGATCGGGACCGTAGCTGGATGTTATGTTATTGACGGCAAGATCGCCAGGACAAGCGCCGGCATCAGGGTAATCAGGGACAACATAGTTATATATGAAAGCAAGATATCATCCCTTAAGAGGTTCAAGGACGATGTAAAGGAAGTCATGTCAGGATATGAATGCGGTATCATGATAGAAAACTTCAATGACATTAAGGTCGGGGATATATTTGAGAATTATATCA
>JBFLYJ010000087.1:0-9636 GCA_040756635.1 Nitrospirota bacterium | reverse complement strand
AGCAGTTAACTGCTTCAGGCCCAGGTCGGTCGGTGAAGGTATGGGAAGGACCTGGTACCCGGTTTTCAGCTGCGGTTCAGGTTATGCCTTCGGAATGCAGGCCGGCGCAGAGCTGAGCCTCATGGAAAACAGGTTCGTACCTGCGAGGTTCAAGGACGGATATGGTCCGGTCGGCGCATGGTTCCTGTTCTTCAAAGCAAAAGCAACAGACAGTTTCGGCAACGATTACTGTGCTGACAAGGAATATTTTGATGACGCAGTTGAAAGATACGGCAACTATGCAAAAGGTCTCGGCACCGCCATCAGAAACCACCTCATGATGAGGGCGATGAAAGACGGAAGAGGCCCGATCCTTATGCAGACTCCTACTGCAATGGCAGCACTCGGCGCAGCTTTCAAAGAGAAGCTGGGCGACAAAGAAGGCGCAAAGAAGATGAAACACCTCGAGGCAGAGGCATGGGAAGACTTCCTCGATATGGCCATCGGACAGGCATCTCTCTGGGCTTCAAAGAACATCGAGCCTGACAAGAGCACTTCCGAGATCATGCCGACAGAGCCGTATCTCCTCGGTTCACACGCAGGCTGCGCAGGTTTCTGGGTCAGCGGACCTGGCGACATCGCGGGAACACCTGAGCACTACAGCTGGGGCTATAACAGGATGTCCACCGTTCCCGGTCTCTTCATGGCCGGCGACGTCGTAGGCGCATCAGGCCACAAATTCTCATCAGGCTCTCACGCAGAAGGAAGGATGGCGGCAAAGGCTGCAATAGCTTACATACTCGATAATGCAAGCTATACACCTTCACCGAAGATGTCTCTCGACGAGATCGCGGCCGAACTCTATCTGCCTTTTGAGATCTATGAGAAATACAAAACCTACACAACCGAGCCGGGCGTAAACCCGAACTACATCGGCCCGAAAGCCCTCCAGGCCAGACTGATGAAGATCGCTGATGAATACTTCGGCGGAGTTGCAACATGGTACATGACCTCCAAGACGATGCTTGAAGAAGGTCTGAAACTGCTCGAAATGCTCAAGGAAGACGCGGGCAGGATGGCAGCATCCAATCTTCATGAACTCCTGAGGTGCTTTGAGAACTACCACAGGATCCTGTCTGTTGAGGCACACGCAAGGCATATCCTCTTCAGGGAAGAATCCAGGTATCCTGGTTACTACTACAGGGGCGACTACAACAAGATTGATGACGCCAACTGGAAGTGCTTCACAAACTCCAGGTATGATGCAGAAACAAATACCTGGGAGCTGAAGAAGGTTCCGTACGTTCAGATGGTATCGTAGTTGATGTTCACATTTGGGGAGGGCTGCGCCCTCCCCAAATTTTTCACACGCAAAATTCAAATTGCAGCTTGCAAAATCCGTAACAGCAATTTTTATCTTGCAATTATGCCGGTAAGTCATATATATTTCTAAATCCAATCATGACAGCCCTGAATGAAATTCAGGGGGGGGATTGGATTTTAAAGTGTTATATGACTTTTAAATAACCATTTTGCGATTTTCAATTTGCATTTTGTGATTTACAGCAAGTATATTTAACTGCCTATAAGGAGGTAAATGATGGCAGACAAGAAAAAGGTGTTGGTAATCGGGGGAGGATTCAGCGGGCTTACCGCCGCGGTCGAGACCGCAGAGGCGGGAAGCGACGTTGTTATTGTTGAGAAGTCGCCTTTTCTCGGCGGAAGGGTTGCCCAGCTGAATAAATACTTCCCGAAGTTGTGCCCTCCAAACTGCGGGCTCGAGATAAACTTCAAGAGGATAAAGAACAATGCTGATATTACGTTCTACACCCTTGCCGAGGTTGAGAGTGTCACGGGGCAGGAAGGGAATTTTAACGTTACGCTGAAGGTTAATCCCAGGTTTGTAAACGACAAGTGCACGGGTTGCAATGCCTGCACTGAGGCGTGCCCGGTCGAGATGCCGAATGAATTTAATTTCGGTCTCGACAAGACAAAGGCCGCTTACATCAATCACAACCAGACGTTTCCTTTTAAATACGTCATTGACGGCAAACACTGCAAAGGCAAGGCCTGCGCAAAATGCGTAGAGGCGTGCAAGTATGGTGCTATTGACCTTGACATGCAGCCCGAGACTGTCAGCCTGAATGTTGCCGCAATCGTGATTGCCACCGGTTGGGAATCATATGACATATCCAAGCTGGACAATCTCGGCGGCGGGAGGGTCAAAAACGTCATCACCAACATGCAGATGGAAAGGCTTGCAGCCCAGAGCGGTCCTACCGGCGGGAAGATACTCAGGCCGTCGGACGGCAAAGAACCTAAGAACATCGCCTTCGTGCAGTGCGCCGGCAGCAGGGACGAGAACCATCTGCCGTACTGTTCGTATATCTGCTGTATGGCTTCACTGAAGCAGGCCACCTATTTGAGGGAGCAGTATCCCGATTCGAAAGTGCGTATCTTCTATATAGATATAAGGACCCCCGGCAGATATGAGCAGTTCTACTGGAAGGTCAAGGAAGACCCGGAAATAACCCTTACAAAGGGGAAGGTCGCCAGGATTACGGAAGCCTCAAACGGCGATGTTGAACTGGTAGTAGAGGATGTTATGGCCGGCAAGAAGATCACCGAGAAATACGATATGGTAGTTCTTGCAGCCGGAATGGTACCCTCTACCAAGGACTCAAAGATACCCGGCGAAATTTCATATACACACGAAGGTTTTGTCGTTCCCGCATATCTGAAGAAAGGCATGTTTGCTGTAGGGTCTGTGAAAAGCCCTGTAGATGTCGCAAAGTCGGTCCAGGATGCCACGGGGGTCGCTATCAAAACCATTCAGAGTGCGAGGAGGTAGATACAGATGGAAAAGAAATATGGGGTATATCTCTGCAAAGGCTGCGGCATCGGAGAATCGGTTGATATAGAGAAACTGAAGAAAAGGGCCGCATTAAAGGGCAAGGTACCCGCAGAACTTATAAAAGAGCACGAGGTCTTATGCGGTCCCGAAGGACTTGAGCTTCTTAAAAACGATATAAAAGAAGGCGTAAACACTCTGATCATAGGCGCATGTTCACCTCGCGCAAAAACTGAAGAGTTTAAATTCCCCGGGACGATTACCGAGAGGGTCAACCTCAGGGAATTTGTTGCATGGACTTCGGAGCCCATGAGCGCGGATGCACAGAGCCTTGCAGACGATTATATGGTAATGGGGATAATCAAGGCGCAGAAAGGCGATCTCCCTGAACCCACCATTCTCCCGGACCTGAGCAGCACGATACTCGTTGTCGGCGGAGGGACCGCGGGACTGTCTGCGGCGCTTGAAGCGGCCAAAGCGGGGTACCAGGTTGTCCTTGTAGAGAAAGAGGCTGAACTCGGCGGATGGGGAGCAAAACTGTACAAGGAAACACCTAGACAGCACCCGTTTGAAAAACTGGAAGAACCGAAGGTCTTCGACAAGATAAAGGAAGTCGAGTCTAATTCCAATATCAAGGTTTATAAATCATCGGTCATAGAAAAGACCGACGGCCAGCCCGGGCTCCTTGACGTGACTATCAGGAAGAACGGAAACAGCGAGACCGTAAAGGTCGGAGCAGTGGTCATGGCGACCGGCTGGAAGCCGTATGACCCCTCAAAGCTCGAACATCTCGGCTACGGCAAACCCAATGTCATTACCAATGTACAGATGGAGGAGATGGCGAAGAAGGGGAAAATCATCCGCCCGTCAGACGGCAAAGAGGCAAAGAAGGTCGCTTTTATACAGTGCGCGGGCTCCAGGGACGCAAACCATCTTCCCTACTGTTCATCATTCTGCTGCGCGACGTCACTGAAGCAGGCCAAATATGTGAGAGAGAAAAACGATGACGCGATCGCGATGATATTCTATAAAGATATCAGGACCCCCGGCCAGACGGAACTGTTCTATAAAAACATGCAGAACGATCCGGGCGTACTGCTGACCAAGGCTGAAGTGACCGGCATCAGCGACGGACTCAACGGCAATCTCTATGTTGAGGCGGACAATACTCTTCTGGGAGAGAAGATAAAGGTTGAAGCGGACCTCGTTGTCCTTGCTACAGGCATCGTCCCTTCCACCCGTGCGCCGCAGGAATATCTCGATGGTCTTACCGAAGCGGGCAAGAAGGGGGATGAGGCCAAGAAAGTCTATCTGGAATCAACCCAGAAACCGGAATTCATCCTGAATCTTGCATACAAACAGGGGCCCGAAATCCCGACGCTCGAAAATGCGTACGGCTTTGCGGACTCAGGCTTCATATGTTTTCAGTACGAGACAAGAAGGACGGGGATCTATGCTGCCGGCTGCGTAAAACAGCCGATGACAATGGCAGATGCCACAGAGGACGCTGCGGGTGCGGCGTTAAAGGCGATCCAGTCCGTTGAACATGTCGCAAAAGGCATTGCCGTCCATCCGCGGGCCTGGGACGTGACCTTCCCGGACCCATTGATGATCAAATGCACTTCATGCAAGAGATGCACGGAGGAATGCCCCTTCAGCGCGATAGAAGAGGACGAGAAAGGCACGCCGTTTTACAAGCTCAACCGCTGCCGCAGATGCGGCACATGTATGGGTGCGTGTCCTGAGAGGATCGTATCGTTCAAGGACTTCAGCGTTGATATGGTCGGATCAATGATCAAGTCCGTAGAAGTGGATGAAGACGAGTTCAGGGTCATCGTGCTCGCGTGTGAAAATGACGCTTATCCCGCACTCGACAGTGCCGCGATAAAACGCATTAAATTAAATCATAAGGTAAGGATCATCCCCGTCAGATGCCTTGGCTCGATGAACCTGGTCTGGGTTTCGGACGGATTCTCAAGGGGCATTGACGGAATGATGCTGCTCGGCTGCAAGTACGGCGAGAATTATCAGTGCCACTTTATCAAAGGGAGCGAACTTGCGAACTATCGTTTCAGCAAAGTGAAAGAGACACTCGACAAGCTGCAGCTGGAATCGGACAGGTGCCAGCTCGTACAGGTAGCGATCAATGAATACGACAAGCTGCCGCAGATGATCAACGACTTTGTCGAGAGGATAGAGGAAATCGGCCCGAACCCATTTAAAGAATTTTAGTGTCAGTGACAGTGATTAGTGTCAGCATTTTATTTACTGACACTGACACTAACCACTGAGACTCTTAAGGAGGAATAGATGGCAGACGCAACGGTAGTAAAACCTGATTTGGATTTTGTAAAGGGCGTAATTGCAGCTGGGGGGGAGTCGCTGAAGAAATGTTATCAGTGCGCGACTTGTTCGGTGGTGTGCAATCTTACCCCCGACGAAAACCCGTTCCCGAGGAAGGAAATGGTCTGGGCGCAGTGGGGCCTGAAGGAGAAATTCCAGGGCAATCCTGATGTCTGGCTTTGCCATCAGTGCAACGACTGCACTGCCTATTGCCCGAGGGGTGCGAAACCGGGGGAGGTCCTGGGAGCGATAAGAAAGCAGACCATAAAACAGTATTCATCTCCGGGGGTGCTTGTGGACATAGTCAACAACAAGTCGCTGATGCCTCTCATCTTCCTGCTCCCGGCGATTCTTATAGGTGTCATTCTGTCGGTGATGGGTACGTTTAAGATTCACGATGGAGAAGTAATATTCGCGAAATTCGCTCCGACAATTTTCCTGCAGGCCGTCTTCACACCGGCTCTTATTTTCGGTCTGGCGGTCGGCATAATGGGCATGAGGAGATTCTGGGACGACATGAAGAGGGCCAATAAGGCTTTCAGCGGCGACCTGAACGGCAGTATTGTTGCGATGCTGAAAGAGTTCCTCAGCCATGACAGGTTCAAGAAGTGCGGTGTCAGCGCCGACCGGAGCACGTCACACCTGCTGGTGTTCTATGGTTTTGTCGCTGCCGCTATAGCCACTGCCATCGGCGTCCTTTATATAGATGTACTGGGGATGGAATCTCCGTTCCGCTTCGGATACGGGACCCCGGTCAAGATCTTCGGGAACCTGGGCGCCTTAGGCATCATAGCGGGTGTGCTGTTTATGATGAGCAACCGCTTCAGTAACGCCGAAAAATTGGGAGCAGGGAGCTATTTCGACTGGCTCCTGATATCAGTTATCGCAATTGTAGGGATATCCGGATTTCTTGCCCAGCTTTTGAGAGTGGCAGGGGTCGCACCGATTGCATATCCCGTTTATTTTATACATCTCGTGTTTGTGTTCTCTCTTTTCATTTATCTTCCGTTCTCAAAGCTCGCGCACATGTTTTACAGGGGAGCGGCATTGACATTCCTGAAGTATTCGGGAAGAGAGACGCAGTAAGCAGTTATGCCCCGACCTGAACGGCACATGGGGCAGGACCGGGAAAGTCCGTGTCGGAAACAAGGTAATAATTTAAAGTGTCATCAAATTTAAATGAAGGAGGATTAAAATTATGAGCAGTACAATTTTATTTGCGCTCATATGCGGCGCAGCAGGCGTTTTATACGCGCTCGTTACCGCAATGTGGGTATCAAAGCAGGATGCCGGCAGTCAGCGTATGCAGGACATCTCAAATGCAGTTAAAGAAGGCGCATATGCGTTTCTCGCACGTGAGTACAAGACGGTGGCGATGGTTGCAGTGGTGCTTTTTATTGCGCTCTTTGCAGTCCTCGGTTCGTGGGTGGCTATCGGTTTTCTTATCGGGACCGTCGGCTCGGCATTTGCGGGCTTTGTAGGAATGTGGGTCACGGTGCGCGCGAATGTACGCACGACGCAGGCTGCGTCAAAAGGCCTTCAGCAGGCGCTTACACTTTCCTTTAAGGGCGGCTCTGTTACAGGTATAATGGTGGTCGGTCTCGGTATTATCGGACTGGCAGGGTACTTTGCTGTTGTCAAGAGTGCGGCCGGTGAAGCGGCATTCCATGCCCTCGTCGGTCTTGGTTTCGGATGCTCTCTCATGAGCGTGTTTGCGCGTATCGCGGGCGGTATTTATACAAAAGCCGCGGACGTTGGTGCGGACCTTGTTGGTAAAGTTGAAGCAGGAATCCCTGAAGACGACCCGAGAAACCCGGCCGTTATCGCCGACAACGTCGGTGACAACGTCGGTGACTGTGCGGGAATGGCAGCGGATCTGTATGAAACCTATACGGTGACGCTGGTTGCTGCGATGCTCCTGGCAAAGTCGGTCTTCGGCTCTGAAAGTGCGTGGGTTGAATTCCCGCTCATGCTTGGCGGCGTTTCAATTATCGCATCAATTATCGGTACATATTTTGTAAAACTCGGAGCGAAGCAGTACATAATGGGCGCGCTTTACAAGGCCCTTGCCGTTTCAGGTGTGCTTGCCGCGATTGCATTTTATATTGTTTCAGCCCAGTTTATCGGAGGGCTTACAGGTTCTGATGCAGGTGTGTTTACCCCGATGACAGTGTTCCTTACCGCATTGATCGGTCTTGTCCTCACCGGGCTGATCGTCTGGATAACGGAGTACTATACCGCTAAAGAATACAGGCCGGTCCAGGCGATTGCCAAGGCAAGCCTCACCGGTCACGGCACCAACGTCATTGCCGGTCTTGCCATGAGCATGGAGGCAACAGCGCTTCCTGCAATCGTTATTGTGGGAGCTATTATGGGCGCTTATGGACTCGGCGGTGGTTTTGCGGGAAATACCGGTGGTGGCCTTTTCGCGATTGCGCTCTCAGCAGTCTCGATGCTGTCTATGACCGGCATTGTTGTTGCGATCGACTCATACGGCCCGATAACTGACAATGCGGGCGGTATTGCTGAAATGGCTGAACTTCCTTCTTCTGTCAGAGACATAACCGATCCTCTTGATGCGGTCGGCAATACGACCAAGGCTGTAACAAAAGGATATGCGATAGGTTCGGCGGCTCTTGCAGCACTTGTGCTCTTTGCAGAGTATTCAAGAGAGCTTGCACACAAGATGGGGAGCGCGGTTGCTTTCGATCTCTCTGATCCTTATGTTATCGCCGGTCTCTTTGTCGGCGCTCTTATCCCGTACTACTTTGCCGGCAGGCTGATGCTTGCAGTCGGCAGGGCAGCGGGAGGCGTGGTTGAAGAGGTCCGCAGACAGTTCCGTGAGATCAAGGGGATCATGGAAGGTACCGGCAAGCCGGAGTATGGTAAGTGCGTTGATATCGTTACCAAGTCAGCAATCAAGGAAATGATGATACCGGCGCTTCTCCCGGTTGTAGCTCCGATAATTGTCGGCTTTGTTCTTGGGCCCAAGGCCCTTGGCGGTGTTCTTATTGGAAGCATCCTTACGGGGTTGTTTTTGGCTGTAGCCATGACGAGCGGCGGCGGCGCATGGGACAACGCAAAGAAATCCTTTGAAGACGGCGTGACCGACGACAAAGGTGTAATGCACAAAAAAGGCAGCGACGGACACAAGGCCTCTGTAACAGGTGACACCGTCGGCGATCCTTACAAGGACACCGCAGGCCCGGCGATCAACCCGATGATCAAGGTCATCAATATCGTCGCTCTGCTTATCGTCCCGTTGATATAAGAATGACTTCTCTCTCTCCCTTTATTGAGGGGAGGGGAGAGAGTTTTTCCGGATTTATATTCAGGGCTGTCCCATGCGGGGGCAGCCCTTTTTTTTGTGGTGCGCCCCAAAAACGTAGGGGCGTATTGCAATACGCCCCTACAGACATTGGTATGCATGTAATAGCTGTAGGGGCATTGCGCGCCATACCCCTGCGGGGTACCGATGTGCAAAACCATTTGGATTAATCATCAGTCATCGTTTATAATCTAAAACAAATCCAACGGAAGGACCTGTTATGAGACAGGACACAACTGTTCAGAAACAGAATATATCGAATGCAGTCTGGTTTCTCTTTTCGTTTAAAGGCCGGATAAGCAGAAAACCGTACTGGGTCTTCAATCTCGTTGTGTTTCTGGGCGCGGTTGTACTGGGCCTGTTTACCGAGGTCTCGGAGAACATGTATGAATTGAGCAGACCGCAGATGATGTTTATGCTCTGGATCGTCTGGCCCAGCCTGGCGGTGCAGGCCAAGCGGTGGCATGATCAGGACAGGACAGCATTATGGCTGCTGATCAATTTCATCCCCATTGCCGGCCCCATATGGACAATGATACAGAACGGTTTTGTCCCCGGCACCAGCGGGCCGAACAGGTTCGGTCCTGACCCCCTGGAGCAGCAAAAGGAAGATATTTAATGGAAGCAGGCGGCGGAGTGTTCGAAAAAATATTAAATGCATTTCCGTTTCTTCAGAATGCGGACAAAGAGGTAAGAGAACTCGTCCTTAAACACGCTGTCATCGCGCGTATTCCCCGCGGTGAGTTCATCTTTTTCGAGGGAGATGAATGCAGGCAGCTCGCCCTGATACTGGCCGGGTCGGTCAGGGTCTACAAACCGGGAGAGAGCGGAAAGGAAATCACGCTATACCGGCTTGGCGCCGGTGAAAGCTGTATCCTGACCGCATCATGCATTTTCGCGCAGAGCACTTTTCCGGCCGTCGCGGTGACGGAAGAGGACGTTGAGGCCGCGGTCATTCCCGCTTACATATTCCGGGACTGGATCAACCGCTACGAAGTCTGGAGGATGTATGTGTTTCATCTGCTTTCAAAAAGACTTTCCGAGGTCCTCATGACCCTTGAAGAAGTCGCCTTCCGAAGGATGGACATGCGGATTGCCGAACTGCTGATCAAGGCCCATCGTGATAATGAGGGAG
>JBFLYJ010000086.1:0-9708 GCA_040756635.1 Nitrospirota bacterium | reverse complement strand
ATGATAACTATGACAACCATGAGTTCTACCAGGGTGAATCCTAATGATAAACAGCGACAACGGACAGAATCGTATTCAGCCGACGTCCATAAAGGAATATTGTGCGTCCGGTTATGTGTGCACGGAGATTTCATTTATTGATCGCTGCATCAGGTTTCTTGCTAATTTACTAAGCTTAGTCTAAAATACACTCTGATTGATTATCAACTTGCGCGGTAACTGCATGCCGTGCCGTTCATGGTGCGATGCTGATTTTGGACAGACAGAATCAGCATAAGTATTGAAGAAGAGTATAAACGGAGTCACAGATAAATTTGAACATAACCTGCCTGCCGTATCACTGTTTAGAGATTTAATGGTTATTCTCTCCGGTGTCATTCCTCAAGTCCCATGATTAATAATCCCGAACTCAGGTCCGGAAAAGGTAAATTGGAAAGGAAGTAAATTACGCATGAATTCATTTGAAGAATTAGGGTTGTCCGAAGAAACGCTGAAGGTGCTGAAGCGCAAGGGATACGAAAAGCCCACGCCGATTCAGATAAAGACGATCCCGGTGATACTGGCCGGGGGAAAAGACATCGTCGGCCAGGCCCAGACCGGTACCGGCAAGACGGCCGCCTTCGGTCTGCCTATTATTGAAACGCTGCATGGGAAAGCGGGTAAGGTCCAGGCACTTGTGCTTACCCCGACTAGAGAACTCGCGATACAGGTGGCGGAAGAGATCAACTCACTGAAGGGGAGCAGGAAGCTTTCCGTTGTCCCTATATATGGTGGACAATCGATAGACCAGCAGTTGAGGAGTCTGAAAAAAGGCGTCGATATCGTCGTAGGTACACCCGGCCGGATCATCGACCATCTCAGTCGTCGATCTCTTAAACTGGACTCGATATCTTACCTCGTGCTTGATGAGGCTGATGAGATGCTGAATATGGGTTTTATCGACGAGGTCAAGGAAATCATCGAGAAAACCAATCCAGCCAAGCGTACCATGCTGTTTTCAGCCACAATGCCTAAAGAGATAATGCGGATAGCTGAAAAGTATATGGGCGACTACGATGTCTTTGAGATCCAGAAAGGCCAGTTGACTGTCAGTCTCACCGACCAGATATATTTTGAAGTGTCACACTCCGACAAGTTCGAGGCGCTCTGCAGGATCATCGACATGGAAGAGGAATTCTACGGGCTCATCTTCTGCAGGACCAAGGCGGATGTGGATGCCGTCTCCACGCATCTGATGGAGCGGGGCTATGACGCGGACGGGCTGCACGGGGACCTTTCTCAGGCCCAGCGTGAAAAGATCCTGAACAAATTCAAGAAGCGGATGATCACCATACTTGTGGCGACCGACGTTGCGGCGAGGGGAATAGACGTACATGATCTGACCCATGTCATCAATTACGCGCTGCCTCAGGACCCTGAATCATATGTGCACCGGATAGGCAGAACAGGGCGGGCCGGCAAAGAGGGGACCGCCATTACATTCATCACGCCTGAAGAATACAGGAAGCTTCAATACATCAAGAAGAGCGCGAAGACAGACATACGCAAGGCCAGGCTCCCGAAGGTCAAAGACGTCATCAATGCCAAAAAACTCAGGATCAAGTCTGATCTGGCGGAGATCGTCGAATCGCATCTTGAGGAGGATTATCTTGAAATGTCCAGGGAACTGCTCGAAGGGTATCCCGCTGAGCAGATCGTTTCAGCTCTCCTGCAGTATTCTTTTCAGGAGGAACTGGACGCGGGTAGCTATACTGAAATCGAGGATGTAGTTGTAGACACAAAAGGCACCACCCGGCTCTTCGTCGCACAGGGCAAAAAGGATGGGCTTACCCCGATAAAACTGATAGGCTTTATCCAGGACAAATGCGGCATAAGAAAAGAGAAGATCAAGCAGATCCAGATACTGGACAAGTTTTCTTTTGTTACGCTTCCATTCAATGAAGCAGAAGCATTACTGTCCCACTTTAAAAAGAGAAAAAAAGGCAATGGTCTTTTTATCTCAGAGGCGAAACAGAGAAAGAAGAAGGGGTAGGGGTAGGGGACTCCTTAAACAGATAAAACATCAAATATCAAAGATTAAAAATGCGGAACAGGACTACTAATGATTATCTTCCATATTATTTGTTTAGAACCTATCTCAATAAAATTTCATCTTCAATGATCCGCTTGTTGTCATTCCCGCGTAGGCGGGAATCCAGTCTTTTCAAAATGCTCTGGATGCCTGCTTACTACATGCGGGCATGACTGTCTGTAGTATTTCAATTTTAGGTTCTATTATCTTTCCTCAGCAGTGTCCGGTTAAATTTAACTAACGTAGGTCCACTTCAAATATTTACCGGACACTTTGGGTCTTTTCTATTTGTGTTGTTGATGTTCTTGTATTACCTTTCTCCCGAATACCAGGAATTGACGCCCCATTCACCGATGGTGCGATAAGTTGATATCTGGTTTAGTGCCTTTTCTTCATATTCTCAAGTAGTTTCCTGCCTCCCTATGCAAACCCCTTAAGATTTTACGCCAATGTCCGATAGAAAGTAATATCCGAGATGTTTTTGACATCCTGGAAGTTAAGAGGGGGATAGACGCACCCAATTAACACTTTTTAGGAGGACAAACATGAGCAAAAGGAAACTGAAAGCAAGCTGTCTTATTCTGATTATCTCAGCCATTATGATCGTGGCAGGATGCGGAGGCGGTGGAGGCGGTGGAGGCAGTAGCAGCTCAGGCAGCAGCGGGAGCGGAACAGGCACCGGCACAGGTACAGGATTGTCTGTTACGGAGGAAGTAAGCGTTGTCGAAGCCCAGAGCTCTACGAGCAAGATCAGGGCGATGAAACTGGCCGGTATTTTTCTGGCACCGGGAGACATGCCGGCGGATTCAGACTACAATAACGACAGGCAGGAAATTTATGTTCATGAGCGTTCAGCGGAAGCCTTCAGCATGATAAACGAAATTCTTTGTGCCATGGCACAGTCAAAATATGACGAAATGGTAAATCTGGGTAATTATAAGGCGCAGATTGACATGAACCAATGCAGTCAGGACAAGGACAGCGCCTCCAGTGCGGGAGCAGACTCCCAGAACCAGTCGTCAGGATCTACGGCGCCTGATTATGAAATGTGGACACTCAATTCGTCTCGCGCGGACAATGATTCACCGCATATCGTAAAGGTGTGGATACATGAGGAAGCCAACGGTGATATGCCCGCATCCATAATTTATGTAAAGGTCACTATTACCGAGGGAACAAGCGATACGAACCCTTACGGCATGTTCAGTATTTATTTCGAGGGACATGAAGTGGGGACAGGAGGCGCTGTATCCGCAAATATAATGTTCAAAGGATTTCTCAGGACAGAGGAAGACGCCGGGACAGGTGATGTTTTGTTGAACTTTGTTGAACAGGATGGAGACAACGGCAGTCCATACGTACGGAAAGTTGTTCTGAACAGGACCCCCGACGGGTCAAGCGGTTCAGGCAGTATATATGCCAACAGCCAGTGGGACGGCGAAAAGGGCTTTGACATCGCTTTTGATACACTGCACTTCCTCAGAGATGACGGGACTACGTCAATGTGTTTTGACAGGACCAGTTTCGAGGAAACAGCGTGGGACTACGGCCTTTATGACTCAAACGGCGCGAGGGTAAACCGCAATTCCGGCTTTTCTATCAAGACAGGCGAGTACTATGGATGGATAGGCTATTACGGCCTGTGGCTGCCTGAGGAGGCTCAGGTAGACGACGGAGACACTGTATACAGGGTCACGTACGGACAAGGTGGCGAGACGCAGACACCTTATACGGTAGTCAAGAAAGGCGGCAGACTCAAGAAGCATACAAGAAATACGACTACGCTTGGAACTGTCAAGAATATACCTCTTGATTATTGGGACTCGGGCAGTAATTCCCGCGTGAAGTGGGACGGGACCAATTTCGTGAAGTTTGCGCAGATGAACGATCAAAGCCATATGTGGGAGAATATTGCGGAATCAAACCTTGACCTCAGCGCGCTTAGTTTCGGAGAACTTAACTTCTGGTCACAATCTCTTGGGGGACAGGTTCGCGTAAAACTGGCTAATTGCCTGTGGAACATGGAGACAGGCAAAGTTGCCTGTGACTCCCCCACGAACTCGACCCAGGTAATTTACTTCAAGGAGGACGTTGTGTTCCCGGGTGACACGGTACCGGCCAATCTCAGGTGTTATGATAACTGTCCGAAATACACCGCGGAAGCTGGTGGTGTCGTTCCATTAGATCCGACATATGCTCCTGATTACGATCCGTGGGACGGTACGGATTCATATGATTACACGTTCAGTTCATTATCAAGCGACATGCTTCTTAAAGAAAACGGAAATGCCCTGGTGTTGGTAGACGACCAGAGCGGACAGAACCAGTATGGAGTCATGAGCGGTCCGCTGTTTGAACCTACTGAGGAGAATAACGCCCTTCTCGCATGCGATGACTGGAACCAGAATGGTCAAGCGGACGAGGGGACTTGCGGATGGAAGGCGCACAGTGAATTGTCTGTATTTTACACCTGGGAAACAGGGGCCAATTCGTGGAACCAGTTCACTGCGCTGAAAGACGGCGAAGGGAACGTACTCGAATTTCAGCCTCCGCTGCAGATCCAGTACACTCATGAACAGACCGATGAAACGGCATCTGATTATAAGTATAACGGCGTAAACTTTTACCTTGAGTACAGCGGTTTCGGCAACCTTCACGGCATCCCCGGAACATGCATAGACATGGATAACGGCCAACCGGTGGATTGCGGTCCCGGTACAAGATGGGTTCCGGAGTTTTCGATATCAGACGGTTCAGCGGCATCAGACGGAACAAACGATTATCTCATAAAAGGGCTCAGGAAGGAACAGAGGATGACGAGTGTTGCCACCGGAGAGTGTTCAAGCCTGTCGGTAGTGGCATATACGCTTCCTTCAATGGATGACTGGGTTGCGCCCAATATCGGCAGTGAACCTGTTGTAACAAATGCCCCTGCTGTAATAGGCGGAGTGGTCCAGTAAATAACAGATAGAAAAACTTCTCAGAGGGACACATCCTTTATGGGATGTGTCCCTTTTTATTTAGACGTGATAAAATGTGCGCGTGCGATTTGATAGTGAGACAAAGCTGACAAACACACTGATCGAGAAAGGCGGAATTACCATTGAAAATATTGAATAAGGGCTGCCGGCTACGGAATGATGGCAAACGGTAAACTTGCAAGAACTTGTAGTGGATTTTCCCGATCGTCCGGGAGCAGGTTGCCGGTAATAATTCACAGACTGCTGACCGTCCTGCCTCTGCTTTTTTTATTTGTCTGGTATCCCGCATATTCTTATGCATACGATGACAGCGTAATGCTCATACAGAAGGCCTATGACAGAGGCGAGCTTACATATCAGACCGCGCTTAATTATAAGCTCTATGCTGTTTTTAACAGGACCAAACTCCCGGGAGATTATCGCTCAGAGATGCCGGTAAAATCAGCCACCTCCGTGATCCTTGAGGCCAGACAAAACAGAAATCTGCTCTCCAGAGGAAATGAATTTATCGTTTTCAGACCGACTGAGGGAGGAGATGACGATTATTACGGAGGCGGTATCGCCGTATGGACATATGACAGCCCGGGCGGTTACTTCAGGATACATTACACTGAAGACAACACAAACGGCGACGCGGTCTTTGGTTCGGACGGTGACCAGGGCACTGTCCCTGAGTATGTTACCAACCTGGCGGGATACCTCGATAATTCATGGACTGAGGTTATCACGAATATGGGATACACCGCTCCGCCATCAGACGGAACGGCAGGCGGCGACGGCAGGCTTGATGTGTATCTGGTAGACATGAACGCGCTCGGTTATACAAGCTTTGATACCGGACCGTCGGACGTTTATATCGTTATAGAAAATGACTTTGAAGGGTTCCCTGAGAACCTCGATCCTGTTGATCAGAGACTGGGCTCGCTTAAAGTGACAGCAGCCCACGAATTCTTTCATGCCTCGCAGTTTCAGTACACAACCAATCTGGCCGCCAACGCATGGTGGATGGAGGCTTCAGGCACCTGGATGGAAGACGTCCTTTATCCGGAGGTGAAAGATTATCTGAATTATACGGGTTTTAAGTATGCTGACGGCAATGAAAACGGCAGATGGGACAGCGGTGAGACATGGTATAAGATCGACGGAGTAACCGCGGCCGGAACCGTGTCAAGACCTGAAAGATGGTTTGACCGGCCCCAGTATTCACTGGACTCAACACAGGCCTCTCACGAATATGGAACGGTCGTGTTTGCGAAATATATTTCCGGCGCATACGGTGAAGACGTGATAAAGTCCGTTTGGGAAAGGACGGGCAGCGGTTCAACAGCGCTACAATCGGTGTCTGATGAACTTTCATCTCAGGGAACATCTCTGGCCGCACTCTTCCCTTTGTTTCAGTCGGCAAATTACAGGAAGGACTATTCTGATGGAGGATATTATCCTTCACCCGGGCATGAGGCGGTATACGTGTCATATCCACAGGATATTCAGGGTACACTTGACCATCTGTCTTCGCATTACTATGCCTTTAGACCTGATGTTGCCTCTTCGTACTTAACTTTTACTTTTCATAATATGAACTCGGGAAACATGGCGGTGCGGCTTATCTTCAGCAGGTCCTCGGGTGGATATGATGAACATGACATGATACTGGACAGTTCCGACGTTTATTATCAGCTGAAAAATTTCGGCACCGACTCCGCCTATTCAGGAGTGGAAATGGTCATTATGAACACTTCATCTTCAATGGACGGCAGGCCCTATTTCGTGTCGGCAGACACAGACATAACATTCGATGCGTATGATAATAGATGTTTTATCGCTACAGCCGCGTATGGCAGTTATCTCGCGGATGAAGTAAAGGTATTAAGAAGATTCCGTGATGACTATCTGCTGACTAACATACCGGGCAGAATGCTGGTACAGTATTACTATACATTGGCCCCACCGGCGGCTGAATACATTGAAAGTCGCCCGGCCGTAAAGGCGGTGGTCAGATGCATGCTGGCGCCCGTCGTATATTCTGTAAAATATCCGGTGCTTGCCATGATCATCGTGGCGTCACCGATTATATTTGTTTTGTCAGCAGGGAGAAAGGGAAAGGGGAAGGGCAAGAGGAAATAACGGGGAAACCGAACAGGCTGCAGGCGAAACAAGCATCCTCTATATGCAAGGCCCATTATGCCTTGCATATCCGCGATAACTAATACGTAAGACGAAACAGTCTATTTTGCTGCCGATGAGTATTTCTGTCCCGGTTTCATCAGGACAAAACCTTCAGATCCCTCTTCTTTTTTGACTGTTTTAAAGACTTCGCATGACATGCAGGAGACTGACTTCTGGGCAAAGTCTCCCTGTATCTTGCCTCCGCAAAAAGTCCCCGCAATGGCCCAGCAGATACGACCGCCGTTTTTGCCGCTGTTCACACCATTGCTGGTGGAATTCGAAGCAGCCGGACAAATACCCATTTCAGCGCTTTTGGCACCACCCGGCTCTCTCCCGCATTTTTTCATTTCCCAACAATTTTGCTTTGACATTGTTACCCTCCCTTTTTTTTGCTATACCTTATATCTTGATAAAGTACTCGCATATATTAAGACTAATGCCCTAGGTTCATAGCTAATATAACGGCATTAAAACTTAGGAACTTTAGCGGCGTTATGAATTAACGGATTAGGGAACTGGAGTAGATGCGATTATAGATGAAATGCAAATAGTGTGACTAAACAGGAAGTTATGCTGATTTTCAGCAGCTATTTCATGACCTGGTTCATCTCAAATATCGGCAGAAGAACTGACACGACAATAAAACCGACCACAAGGCCCATTACTAATATAAGTACCGGTTCCAAAAGGCTGATTATCCTCTGGAGTTTTCTGTCGAATTCCGATTCATAAGACTCGGCTGTTTTCTGCAGAACCTCAGAGAGCTTGCCGGTTTGTTCTCCGGTGGATATGATCTGCAGGAGAGTAGGGGGGAACCCCTCAAGACTGGCCGAAAGCCTGGAGCCCTGCGACACGCGGTTTTGGGCCTCCATGATTTTGTTTTCAAGAATGATGTTGCCTGTCGATTTTGACGTAAGCTGCATCGACTTCAGTATCGGCAGTCCTCCTGACAGCAAAAAGCCCATCGTCATCGAAAACCTCAGCATATAGAGTCCCATCAGGATTCCGGTCGGCTCTTTCAACAGTAACGAATCAATGAGCGCCCTGTTTGTCCTTTTGATTCTCCTGAATAGATACACTGCGCCTCCTGCCAGGGCCAGAAGCAGCCACCAGAAATTTTTCAATGCAGCACTGATCCAGATAAGAATAACGGTTACCAAGGGGAGGCTTGCAGAGGTCTCTTCGAATATTTTGGTTATCTTCGGTATAACAAAGGTAAACAGGAACAGTACTATGGCTATGCTGACAAAAGCCATAAATGCCGGATACACGAGCGCTGTGGTAATTTTATTTTTTATTTTAAGTTCATTCTCCAGATAATCAGCAAGCTTTAGAAGGACATCGGTAAGTTTGCCGCTGCTTTCGCCGGCGGCGACCATACCAGTATAAAAATCAGGGAATATGTCGGGATAGGCCTGCATGGCCCTCGCAAAGGATGAGCCTCCTGCGAGACGGTCCTTCAGGTCAGTCAATATATTCCTCCACTCACCCTTCTGTTCTGACGACAAAGCGCTTATGGCTTCGATCAGAGTTACCCCGGCGGATAACAGCGTGGAGAGTCTTCTCGTAATATTCGCGAGTATCAGGGGGGAGGACTTTTTTGAAAAGATTTTCCGGCCTGAAGGCAGTGATTCGCTTATCTCTTTGGGAAAGATGCCCTTGGATTTTAATTTCAGCGAGGCGTCTTTCTGGCCGTCAGCTTCTATCACGCCTTCGGATGCCGAACCGTTCCGGTCATAGCCGCGGTATTTAAAAACAGGCATCTCTTACACTTCCACTTCCCGCAGCGTTACACGCATGACTTCTTCAACCGTGGTAATGCCCTTCACAATTTTGTCCGCGGCATTATTATGCAGGGGTTTGAAGCCCGATCTTACAGCAGCAGTTTTAATAAATTGGGCGTCCTTTCTCTCTGATATCATGCTCCTGATGTCGGGCGTTATCTGAAGCAGTTCATAGATCCCTGTCCTGCCCAGATAACCCTTGCCGAGACACTTCTCGCAGCCCTTTCCCTGATACAGCAGAGAAGGAGGAGGGTCGATCCTCAGGTAAGACAGTTCCTGCTTTGTGGGGGTGTACGACTCCTTGCAATAAGGACAGACCATGCGCACGAGTCTTTGGGCCAGCACGCACACAAGCGATGACGCGACAAGAAAAGGTTCTATCCCCATATCGATAAGCCGCGTTGCGGCGCTGGGCGCATCATTGGTATGAAGTGTGCTGAGCACCAGGTGCCCTGTAAGTGATGCGTGGACCGCTATCTCAGCGGTCTCCAGGTCCCTTATTTCTCCGACCATCATGATATCAGGGTCCTGTCTTAATATCGAACGCAGTCCGGTTGAAAATGTAAGCCCTATCTTTGGGTTCACATGCATTTGTCCTATACCGCTAAGCTGATACTCCACCGGGTCCTCAACGGTTATGATGTTTCGGTCCTCGGTATTCAGCCTGATGAGCGACGCGTAGAGTGTCGTTGTTTTTCCCGATCCC